>JAUYGE010000016.1 GCA_030690705.1 Dehalococcoidia bacterium
TTTGCCAGTAGCTGTCGTACCACCAGGGGCGTCCCATGCTCGAAGTCCTTCCTATTACATGGCATCGTATAGTATAGCACTGGTCGGGTCAACCAGTGTACCGGGCCGCGCCGCGAGACCTGTCTATCTGAAGCCACCAAGACCCCCGATACCTTCTACCTGCCTTGTTCCCGAGAAGTGTCACTGCTCACTCTTCTGGGATGAGTTTCTTTCGTAACAAAGGCGGCCGGTTGGTGTCATGACCACCTTTCGAATACAGCCAGTAGCCAAGCGCCATGAACAGGCTTCCTGAAAGCAGGTTACCAAGCGTCACCCAAAACAGGTTGTAGGCCATACCAAATAGGCTTACAGTTTCCGGGTGTTTGCCGAGAAGAGCGATGGAAAACAAGGTCATATTGGCTACCGAATGTTCAAACCCACTGGCGATAAAGGCGTAGAGAGACCAGAAGATGACAATGCATTTCGCAGTGTCGTTATTCGTCCGCGCCGACATCCATAAAGCAAGGCAAACGAGCCAGTTGCAAAGTATAGCTCGTGCCAAGAGCTCAATAGCTGGCGCGTTCATTTTGGCGGCGGCGACCTGGTTAAGGAAGGATGAACTGTCGCTAACCATTCCAGCGGCTCCGCCTAGGACGAAGAGAGCAGCAAGACCAGCTGACCCGATAAGATTTCCTATCCAGACGAGGGGCCAAACGGTAGCAAGATTCGCCCCACTTATCGTTTTCCTAAGCCAGCCAAGCGGCATATACATGGTGTGTCCGGTGAAAAGTTCGGAGCCAGCGAAGACAACTAGAATAAGAGCAATCCCGAAACTTGCTCCCATAATAAGCTTCTGATAGGCATGGTCAGCCGCCGAACCGACGATGAAGATGAGAATGATTCCGAAGCCGACATACGCTCCCGCCATCATCGACCCGATGAAAAAGCCGAGCGGGTTCTGTTTCAGCAGCGTTACCTTGGTCGCGGCGACTTCTGCTAGCTTGTCGACCGTATCCATGGACATCAGCCTTTCTTCGATGGCAGCGCTAGGCCCAGCCTGTTGACAAGCCGACGTACCAGTCCAACAAAAGTAGCTAGCCAGGCAAAAAGGGCAGCATACAGGAAATAGCGGGGGACTGCTTGTAGGAATTCCAAGTTCATGGCCTTGGCCATCCAGAAAGTGCCAGCCGCGTACATACCTATCGGGAAGACTCCTCCCCAATATAGAGGGTCATATCTCAGCGGGAATCGTTTGTAGACGTGCCTCCAAATGGCCAGGATGGCGAGCATCGGGATCCACCACGTCCCAGTAGCCCAGTAGAAGATGGTGAACCCTTTAAGGAAGGGAAGTATGGCCTGCAGGAAAGGAGCCGCAGAAGCATCAGCGTTTGTAATCAGGACTGCGCCGCCCAGGGTCGAGATCGCCATAGCTCCCATATTAATCCAATAGGGAGGCGTCAGGTCGCCTGGAGAAAACTGAAAGAACGTATAACGGTAAAATATGAGGGAGATCATCCAGATATACAGCATGCCCCCCCAAAGCCACATGGAAAGAGCAAAGAAGTTAAACTCAAGTCGGAGGGGCTGTTGTATGTGGGGAGCTAGGGATGCGCTGAGGACTGCCACTGATTGAGTAGCGACGACGGCAAGTAACCATGCTCCTGTGATGCCCTCCGCGAGAGATGGCTTCTTCTCCTTGATAGTGAGGCCAGTGAAAATGATGTAGGTAAGCGCTACCCAAAGACCAACAGCTACGAACCATAGCAGCATGGCCACCCGGTAGTTTCCCCAGATAGAAATGAACTGGGTGCCGAGGACGCCAGTGGCAGCAACGGCAGTGAAAAATCCTGGGCCACGAACATGATCGATCAAGTCAGCCAACAAGTCGTGGGTGTATCGCAAGAGGCGCAGCAGGGTCAGAACCCACAGTATCACGTAGGCCGCGATGTTGAGCCATCCCAAGGATACGGCCACAACTCTCATCCCCAGCAGGTTAGCTCCGATGGAAATGATTCCGGTGGCCATGACCATGGCGAAATAGGCCGGAGGCAGGCCCTTGACGCCTTCTTTGACGGTAGCTAGAAAACCACTCATGTCTGAAGCGAAAGGCGCCCGGCGCTGTTTCGGAGCATTGGCTTCCTGGCAAGTCGGCGCATAGTCTCTCATGCCTCCCTATTCAGACGCGGGTGACTCCTCGATCTGGCGGATTAGGACCGGCGCCCGCGCTCGCATCATACGCCGGATGACCAGGTGCATCCAGACCAGGCAGGAGAGCCCCACAAGGGCGAAGAACATCCAGGCTGTTGTCCATACTCCGGTGGCGCTGAGCAGGTAACCGAAGAGGATAGGGCTGAAGAAGCCCCCCAAGGCTCCTATGACGCCTACAAGGCCCCCGACTACCCCAACGCTGGTAGGAAAGTAGTTCGGAATATGCTTGTAGACTGCCGCGCTTCCCATACCCATCAAGATGCCCAGAAGGAAGACCAGTGCCGTGAATATCCACTTGTTAGCCTGGAAGTAGATGGTGGTGATGCCCCGGGCCAGGAGTTGCCCCTTCGCAACGGTGTCCCCGACCCGGACTACTGGTTCCTGGAGGAACAAGGCCGTGGGCAGAGAGAGGAATCCCTCTTCGTTGCCACGTATCCCGAAGCGGATGCGGGCTTGGGATGCTTGGCCGTTCCCACGCTCTTGCAACACGTATCGTTCATCTCCCACACTTATCCCTGCCTCGCTGACCGCTGTCACGGTACCAGCGCTCGCTGCCGTGATGCCCTGGCCGGGAGTCTGGATCTCCATCCGCGGAGGGAAGAGGAGAATCAGCACGATGATGCCGGCCCCAAAGACCAGGTAGAGGACTGAACGGGCGCCCAGCCTGTCCGAGATCCAACCCCCCACGGCCCGAATCGCTCCCGATGGGAGGTTGAAGAACGTGGCCATGAACCCTGCGGAGGCCACCGACAAGGAGTACACATTCACGTAGTAGGGAACGAGCCATGCCGCTAAGGCCACAAAGCCACCGAAGGTGAAAAAGTAATAAAGGCCGAACCGCCAGACTCTGACGTCTTGAAGGGGAGCCAGGCGGTACCGGAGGCCGCGGCTCTGCGCCTGCTGTAACTTCCTGCTGTAGGTGAACAGCCAGAACAGTATGGCTGTCGCCAGCAGGGCAGCAGCATAGAACTTTGGAAGAAGCCGCCATCCTTCCGCATGGGCCCCTCCATCGGTGAGTGCCCTGAGGAGAATAGGGACCACCAAGGTGGTGACCCCCGCTCCCATGTTGCCCATGCCGAAGATGCCGAGGGCCGTGCCCTGCCGCTCCGGTGGGAACCAGAGAGAGGTGTAGGCGACCCCGACGGCGAAGGAGGCACCGGCCAGCCCGAAGCCCAGGCTGGCGAGAAAATAGTAGGAGTAAGAGTCAGCGTAGCTTATCAAGAACATGGGTACAGCGGCTGCCAGCATCACCAGGGGAAAGATGACGCGACCCCCGTACTTGTCGGTGAGTATGCCCAGGGGAAGCCGCGTGATAGCCCCCATGAGTACGGGGATGCCTATAAGCCAGCCGACCTGCACCTTGTCCCACTCGTATATCTTGTTGACGACCAGGAAGGTGACGAGCACGCCATTCAACATCCAGGCTGCGAAGCACACTGTAAAGGCCAGTGTGTTCATGGTCAGGACTCTGTAGGCGCGACCCTGATCAGTCATGGCAGTTCACACCGTATGGTCGTTCAGCGCGCCTGGCGGCGGTACCACACCACTATCTGGGATGGCCGCCACAAATAGGAAATGGGTATGGAGAGCATGTGCACCATCCTGGTGAAGGGGAAGATCGCCAGCAGGACAAAGGAATTCGCCGTATGGACCTGCATCAGCAGTGGGAGGGAGGTCACATATTCCACCTTCGGGCTGAATGTGGCTAGAGACCACAGATAGGGGGTCGCCGTCTGGGGGAACCAGGCGGAACCCCAGCGATAGAAGACCGCCGTGCCGATTCCGGACAGGACTTGCAGGAGAAGAGCTACTAGAAGCACTATGTCCATGGTTGACGTCACCCGGCGTATGCGCGGGCTGGTACTCCTCCGCACCAGCAAGAGGACAAGGCCCACCATCAGCAGCAACCCCAGCGCCAGGGCTGTTCCTTCCAGAATGTAGAGCCGCAGCGGTATGCGGTTGAACGCCATAACCCCTGACGGGATGAATATTCCGATGAGGTGGCCTATCAGAATAACGATGATCCCATAATGCCAGGGCACGGAGCCCCAGAATAGCAGGCGCCCCTCGAGGAACTGAGAGGAAAGGCTGGAGAAGGTGAACTGTTTCGTGGCGTAGCGCCAGATTGAGCCCCCTATGAGAATAACCAGGGCGATATAGGGGAATATGCCGAAAAGGAAGAGGTCAATCATACCGGCATCCTCCTCTTGCTCATTTCAGACAGTACTGGTCTCAGGAAGAGCCTCAGCGATCTGGCAGCCTGGTGGTAGGGGTTCCTGGTCTTCCGCAAAGCTTCCTCGACCTTCTCAAATATGGGTAGCATACATTCCTCAAGTAGTGGGATGGCGAATCCCACGTCCCTGCCGACGCTCAGGAAACGCAGAAGGACACAGAGATGGTCCGCCAACTCCGTGTCATGAGAAAAGCCGTAGGCCAGGTAAGCCTCTTCCAGTTTGACCAGGAAAGCACTTCGCTTGGCGCCATCACCAAAGAGATGGTAGCCAACGTACAGAGTTGTCGCCGGCGTGTTATCAAAGGTGCCGGCGTAGAGTTCCTCCAATGCTCCCGTGCTCTGACTTTCAACAAAGGCGGCAAAGGACCGCATCGGCTCGGTGGCGTCGGGAAAGGACTCTTGAAGCCGGAGGGCGCACGCGGTGGCGGCCGCCGTGCGGCCCCGGTCGGGGTAGTCCATGACTTCTGCGAAAAGCCGGCAGATCTCTTTCATCTCCTCGGACAGCATTATGGCCCCCGTCTCACTGGAACGTTACTGCCGAAGCCCACTTGGGCCTTGTGGCCTATCGGGCTGGTGAGCTGTTGGATGACGTCCTCGCGCTGGTAGGGCGGAATCACAAACCGGTCGCTCCAGCGGGGTAACGAAGTCAGCCGGGCGATCTCCCGGGCCTCTTCGGGAGTGCATCCCAACTCGCTCATGGCGCTGGTCGCTCGCTGATCACTGATATCGCCGACAGATGCGGCTCGCATGTAGGTCCTGACGGCCCACAGTTTCTTGATGGCTGTCTTGATGATCTCCTCATTGCCACAGGAGAAAAGGCGTGCCATATACCGGATCGGTATGCGGCTGTCTTCGAGAGAGCTGAAGAACTCCCCGTCGGTGAGGTCGTACTTGCCCCGCTTGCTTGAGGCAGCGATAGGTAGCAACGGCGGCACATAGAAGAGCGTTGGCAGCGTGCGGAATTCGGCATGCAATGGCAAAGCCAGAGCCCACTCCTTAACGAACCGGTAGACTGGCGATTTCTTCGCCGCACCAATCCATTCGTCATTTATACCATTCATCCTCGCCGCAGCGATGACGGTCGGGTCTTTGGGATCCAAGATGAGGCTGCGCTGTGCTGCCACCATCTCGGTCTCCGGAGACTTAGCTACCTCTTCAATGCGCTCGGCATCGTACAGGAGGACTCCCAGGTAGCGGATCCGGCCGACGCAGGAGTGAAAACAGGCTGGCGCCTGTCCTGTCTCCATTCGGGGATAGCACAGAATGCACTTCTCCGATTTGCCTGCCATCCAGTTATAGTAGACCTTCTTGTAAGGACAACCACTGACGCAGAAACGCCAGCCCCGGCACTTATCCTGGTTGACCAGCACGATACCGTCTTCGGCTCGCTTGTAGATGGCAGCCGATGGACAGGCGGCCAGACACCCCGGATTCAGACAGTGGTTGCAGATGCGCGGAATGTAGAAGAAGACAAGCTGTTCCAGCCGGAAAAGGGCGGCCCGTTCGGCATCGCTCAGGTCAGCGAGGTTTGGGTCATTCCGGGCGTAGACAGGTGAGCCGCCAAGGTCATCGTCCCAGTTTGGGCCCGCCTCTATGTCCATAAATTTGCCGGTAACCTTGGAAATAGGTCGCGCCGTAGGCTGCTCGCTGCTTGGCGGAGCGTTGAAGAGGTGCTCGTAGGTGTAGGTCCACGGCTCATAGTAGTCATCCATAATAGGTAGATTGGGGTTGAAGAAGAGGTTGGAGAGTACCCCAAGCCGGCGGCCGAGCCTGAGTTTCAGGGATTTCCCCTTCACCTCCCAGCCGCCCTGATACTTCGTCTGGTCTTCCCACTGAGTGGGGTAACCCGTCCCCGGTTTGGTCTCGACATTATTCAACCACATATACTCGGCGCCTTCCCGGGATGTCCACAGGTTCTTGCAGGCGATGCTGCAAGTGTGGCAGCCGATACACTTGTCCAGATGAAAAACCGTAGCTACTTGTGCCCGAACATCCATTTCTTTCTCCTATTACCAGACTGGTTTGCCTTCGAGCTTGCGCACCAGGATGAAGGTGTCCCGGTTGATGCCGGTGGGCCCCCAGTAGTTAAAGCTATAGGTGAACTGGCCGTAGCCGCCCGCCATCAGCACCGGCTTAAGCCTGACCCGCGTCAGGCTATTGTGCCCGCCGGCCCGGTGGTTGCCACGCAGGGGCGACCTGGGCACGGAGATGGTGCGCTCCGGAGAGTGGTAGAATATGCACGTACCCCGGCTCACCCTCGCGCTGGTCACCGCCCGGGTTACCACTACTCCATGGTCGTTATAGACCTCCACCCAGTCGTTGTCTTTGACTCCGATCTGTTTCGCGTCCTCCTCATGCATCCAGAAGGGTTCCATGCCACGGGAAAGGGTGAGCATTATCTCATTGTCGTAGTAGGTGGAGTGGATGTGCCACTTGCCGTGGGGCGTTAGATAGTTGAGCCTGATGCTATTGCCCTGGCTCCTGGTCTCCAC
>JAUYGE010000020.1 GCA_030690705.1 Dehalococcoidia bacterium
GGATTTGAGAGGGCGGAAGGCGCTGGTGGTCAGCGCCGGCGAGGCCGGCGAGCTGGCCCTCGAGGCGGTGATCAAGGCAGGCGCCTTCGACGTCGCCATCACCAGCCGATTCCCCGATAAGGCGGAGAGGCTGGCCAACCTGCTGGGCGGCAGGGCCCTTCCCTACGACCAGCTCGAGGCCGGCATAGCGGAGGCCGACCTGGTCATCACATCCAGCTATGCTCCTCATTTCCTGGTCAGGCCGGCGATGGTAAAGCAGGCTATGGCACAGCGGCCTCAGCGCCCGCTTCTTCTCATCGATATCGCCGTGCCGCGGGTCATTGACCCGGAGGTGACCAAACTGGCCGGGGTTCATCTCCACGACCTTGATGACCTGAAAGGTCTGTGCGAGACAAACCGCGCCCGGCGGCATGGAGAAGCGGAAAAGGCCTCGGCTATCGTCGAGGACGAGGTAGTGCGCTTCACGAAGTGGTGGGACTCGCTGGAGGTGGTGCCCACGATAGTTGCCCTGCGAGAAGGGGCGGAGGCGATGCGGCAGGCCAAGCTGGCTCGAACGCTACCCCGGCTGCATAGCCTCTCGGAAGAGGACCGGGCCGCGATAGTGGCGATGACGCGTTCGCTGGTGGACAAGTTGCTTCACGTCCCCATCTCATATATCAAGGGGAACGGCGATGTTGCCCGCCGGGCGGAGATAGTGCGCCAGGTCTTCAAGCTGAAGGAGAAGGGGGACCCATCCCCCTGAGCCATTTCCCTTTACTTGTTTTGACTGATTACTAATGTCACATCGTGGGGTGCTTTCCCTGTCATTCTGAGTTCGCGAAGCAGAACGAAGAATCTGTCCCTGTTCATGGCATCGTGGTTACGGATTCTTCGGTCGTCCCGATTCGTCGGGACTCTCTCAGAATGACAATAGGGGAGAAGATTCGATTTGTAGAAGATGGCAAGTATGGTAGTTCGCATTGGCTCCCGGGGAAGCCAGCTCGCCCTGGCACAGACCGGGTTGGTGGTGGACGAGCTCCAGGGCCGTTACCCGCAGGTGGAGTTTGCCGTGCAGGTGGTCAAGACCTCGGGAGACCGCCCATCCGCCTCACTCCTGCCCCTGGGTGAAGGCGTTTTCGTGAAGGAGCTGGAGGAGGCCCTGCAGGCGGGCGCCGTAGACCTGGCTGTGCATAGCCTGAAGGATGTGCCCTCCCGGTTGTCGCCCGGGTTTGTGCTGGCTGCCGTCCTCAAGAGGGGGGATGCCCGCGATGTGCTGGTGAGCCGCAGCGGCCAGCGGCTGAGCGAGCTGCCGCCGGGCGCCCGGATAGGCACGGGAAGCCCGCGGCGGAAGGCGCAGGTAGCTTCTCTCCGCCCGGACCTCCTGGTGGTTCCCATCCGCGGCAACGTAGACACTCGACTGCGGAAGACCTACTCCGGTGATGTGGATGGGGTCATCATGGCGGCGGCGGCGATGCACCGCCTGGGTTGGGAGGACAGGGTAACGGAACACTTGCCCCTGGAGATGTTCCTTCCAGCGGTGGGTCAGGGGGCGTTGGTCATCGAGACTCTGAGCAGCAGTGCGGACATGGTCCGTATGGTGGCGCCGCTGGAGGACGAAGCGACGCGCCATGCGGTGGCTGCCGAGCGCGCCTTCCTCCGCGACCTGGGTGGTGGATGCCGGGCTCCTATCGCTGCCTATGCGACGGTGAGCGATGGAAGGTTGTTTCTCAAGGGGATGTTCCTGCCTTCCGAAGGGGCGAGCCCCGTTTTCGCTGAGGGGGCAGGACCGGCTGCCGAGGCGGAGGAAATAGGCGCCGCGCTGGCGAAGAAGATCCTGAGTAAGGGATGAAGAAATACGGATGTGAAACGTTGATAGAAAGCGGAAAGGTCTATCTGGTAGGCGCTGGGCCAGGGGACCCCGGCCTCATTACGGTTAAGGGCCAGGAGCTCCTGGCCGGGGCAGACGTGGTGGTCTATGACCGCCTGCTGAGCGAGAGCCTGCTCGACAAGGCGCGGCCTGAGGCCGAGCGAATCTATGTGGGCAAGTCGCCCGGACGCCATGCGATGGGGCAGGCGGAGATCAACCGCCTGCTGGTGCAGAAGGCCCGCGAGGGGAAGATGGTGGTTCGACTAAAAGGCGGCGACCCCTTCGTCTTCGGGCGGGGAGGGGAGGAGGCGGAGGCCCTGGTGGATGCTGGGCTGCCTTTTGAAATAGTCCCCGGGGTGAGCGCCGCCGTAGCGGCCCCAGCCTACGCGGGCATCCCCGTCACTCACCGCCGGCTGGCCTCCTCTTTCACGGTGGTTACCGGACATGAGGATCCTTCCAGGGAGATATCCAGGCTGGACTGGAGCAAGCTGGCCGGTGGAGGTACCCTGGTATTGATGATGGGGGTACAGAATCTGGCGCCGATAGTGGAGAAACTGGTATCCGGCGGGCTTCCATCGAGGACGCCGGTGGCTATTGTGGAGCAGGGAACCGGACCCCGCCAGAGGACGCTGGTGGGGACACTCGGCAACATCGTGGCTAAAGCCGAAAAAGCGGAGCTGCGGCCGCCGGCGGTTACGGTCGTCGGCCGGGTGGTGCGATTGAGAGATAAGCTCCGGTGGTTCGATAACCGTCCGCTATTCGGAAGGCGCATCCTGGTTACCCGCTCCCGGCAGCAGGCCAGCACCCTGTGCCGCCTTCTATCACAGCAAGGGGCGGAGCCGCTGGAGGTGCCGGCCATTGCCATCGAGCCCGCGGACGAAAAGGGTCTGGCTCAGGCCATTGCCAGGCTGGAGAGCTACACCTGGCTCGTGTTCACCAGCATCAACGCGGTGGAAGCTCTCTTCACCGCTCTCTCCCGGCAGCAGCGGGATGTCCGCGCCTTGCGAGGGCTCAAACTTTGCGCCATCGGCCCGGCCACAGCCGCGGGCCTTGAGAATCACGGGCTTAAGGCCGACTATGTCCCGGCGGAATATACCACCAAGGCCATTCTCGGTGGCCTGAAGGAAAAGGCGCGCGGTGAACGGGTCCTCCTGGTGCGGGCGGAGGGGGTATCTGACGAGATGGTGACGGGGCTGAGCAGGGCAGGAGTGCAGACCGACCAGGTGGCCGCCTACCGGACGGTCTCAGCCAGCGAAGGGGCAGCCCGGGTAAAGAGACTGCTGGAGGAGGGTGAGATAGACATGGTTACCTTCACCAGCTCCTCCACGGTGCGTGGTCTGGCCGGTCTCCTGGGCGGCGGCCCCGGCCTGTCGGGACTGAAGGGGGTGAAGGTGGCCTGCATCGGCCCGGTAACGGCTGCCACCGCCCGTGAGCTAGGGCTCAAGGTGGACGTCATGGCCCGCGAGCATACCATGCCCGGTCTGGTGCGGGCCATAGTGGAATACTATAATAAGGCAAATCCGAAATCCTAAGTCCAAATGGCCCAAACATAAGGTGAGGAACTAAGGTGATCGAAGCGCTTATCACATCTGGTATGTTGCGTTGGGCTCGGAAGCGGAGCTATGCAACACTCAATGCCGCAGCCGACAAACTGAAGGTCAAACCGGAGAAGTTGAATGCCTGGGAGGAAGGGTATTCTCGACCCACATTTCGTCAGGCCAAAGACCTCGCAAGGAAACTCAGAATCCCATTTGGCTACCTGTACTTGTCTGAGCCACCAGAGGAGAAGCTGCCTCTGCCTGACCTGCGCACGAAGCTAGGCACACGCCCACACGAGCCTAGCCCTGATTTTTTGGAAGTGCTCTACGATGCGCTCAGAAAACAGGAATGGTATCACGATTATCTGAAGGACGAACAAGCCGATAATGTTCCATTCGTAGGGCGTTTCAATAGCACTTCTCCAATCAAGGCTGTAGCCGAAGATGTGAGACGAGTACTGCGAATAGACGACTGTCTCGGGCATGGAGCCCAGAGCAAAGATGACTTCTTCAATCGACTTGTCCAAAGGGCTGAGGAAGCCCGTGTGTTGGTCATGCGCAGCAGTATCGTTGGCAATAATACTCATCGCCCCCTAGACATAAGGGAATTCCAAGGGTTTGCAGTCGTTGACAACCTTGCTCCACTCGTTTTCATCAATACAAATGACTTTTTAGCTGCGCAGATTTTTACCTTGGTCCATGAACTCGCTCACATTTGGATGGGTATTCCTGGGGTTTCCAACTTGTCGTATCTGAAGAGGTCGGACCAGCACCCAAATAGCTTCGAGCGTGTCACAGATGCCGTAGCTGCTGAGGCTTTGGTACCCGCCGACGTTTTTGACCTCCGGTGGAATACATCCGTGGATATTGACGAAAACCTAGACAACCTATCGCGCCACTATTGCGTCAGTAAGTTTGTGATACTCCGGCGTGCCTACGAACTCAAGAAGATGGAGTTCGTTGTTTATCAATCCAAGTACTCGGAATTAGGTGACCGGACGCATCCTACCAAGAGCAAGAAGGCTGGTGGCAACACCTATGCCTCTGTTTTCTACCGTAACAGCAGCACAATTACTAGCACATTATTGCACTCCGTGTCAGAAGGCCGGATGTCCCCCAAGGAAGCGTCTCAGTTGCTTAATATCCGGGCACTAAAGTTGTATGGATTGGAAAGGCACTTAGTCCACAGGGAGATCAAAGAGGCAACTTATGCCTGACTTTTGGATGGACGCGGACAGTTTCATTGAGCCATACAGAGGCCCGTATCGATTTGAGACATTGCCGCAGTTCTGGGATTTTCTAAAACAGAAGGCGGAAGAAGGGATCATTGCTAGCCCTGAACTTCTTCTAGAGAAAGAGTTAACGGCTGACGATCCCAAAGATTCAGACGCTCTCGAAAAGTGGGCTATGCCCCTAAAGGGCATCATGTTCCTTGGCGCAGATGAATCTGTACAAGCTTGTTATCGAGAAATCGTGCAATACGTTCAAAGCAACAGCATATACAAACCCCATTGGGTCACCAAGTTCTTGGATGGGGTGGACCCGTGGGTCATTGCCTATGCGAAAGCACATGGGGGCAGGGTAGTGACTTTCGAGAAACCTCAGCCAGAAGCCAAGAAGCCTAAGATTCCTGATGTTGCCAAACACTTCAAGGTCAAATGCATCACAGTCTACGACATGCTTGCCGAATTGAAAGTGAAGTTTTGATGGGCCAGGGGATATTGGTGGGGGAGAAGGAATCCGAACCCTCACTAGCTTTCGCTCACTCCTTTACCACAAGGGCCGTCGAGACTAACCTGCTACGTGACGTGATGGGATAATTGCATAAGGTTTTGAATTTCGTGGAGGGAGACTATGTTTCCTGAGTTGCGTTTGCGCCGGCTGAGGCGGACGGAGACCCTGAGGCGGATGGTCCGCGAGACCCGGCTATCCGTGGACAACCTGGTCTATCCGCTCTTCGCCGTCCCCGGGAAACGGGTGAGGCGGGAGATGGATTCGCTTCCCGGCTGCTATCACCTTTCGCCCGACGAGATAGCCCGGGAGGCGGAGGAGGTTGCAAAGCTGGGGATACCAGCAGTCATCCTCTTCGGACTCCCAGAGAGTAAGGACGAGATCGGCTCAGGAGCCTGGGACTCGAAAGGGCCCGTACCGCGAGCTATCCGAGCCATAAAGAAGGCGGCACCCGAGCTGGTGGTAATGGCGGACGTCTGCCTTTGCGAGTACACCAGCCACGGGCACTGCGGGGTAGTGCGAGACCGCTACGTGGACAACGATGCCACCCTGGAGCTGCTCTCACGGGCGGCGGTATGCTACGCCGAGGCGGGGGCGGATATCGTGGCCCCGTCGGACATGATGGACGGGCGGGTGGGGGCCATACGAGCTGCCCTGGACGAAAAGGGGTTCCCCATGGTGGCCATCCTGTCCTATGCCGCCAAGTACGCCTCAGGCTTCTACGCACCATTCCGTGAGGCCGTGCAGTCGGCGCCCCAGTTCGGCGACCGCCGCTCCTACCAGATGGATGCGGCCAACGCTGAGGAGGCGTTGCGGGAGGTGGAGTTGGACCTTGCCGAAGGGGCGGACATCGTGATGGTGAAGCCGGCCCTGGCCTACCTTGATGTTATCCGGCGGGTAAGGGAGTCCTTTCCTGTGCCACTGGCGGCCTACAGCGTGAGCGGAGAGTATGCCATGATAAAGGCGGCGGTGCGGCAAGGTTGTCTGGATGAGAAACAGGTGGCGCTGGAGGTGCTCACCGCCATCAAGCGGGCCGGTGCGGACATAATTCTTACCTACTATGCTAAAGACGCGGCCCGGTGGCTCAAGGCATAGGTCACCCTCACCCTAGAGAGAGGAGGATTAGCACAAAGCAGTGAAAAGGAAAGTCTCAAAGAAGCTGTTCTCTGAGGCCCGGGTGTTCCTTCCCGGTGGCGTGGACAGCCCGGTGCGGGCTTTCCAGGCGGTGGGGGGGTCTCCACCTTTCATACAGAGGGGCGCCGGCCCCCGTCTCTACGATGAGGACGGCAACGAGTTCCTGGACTATGTCTGCTCCTGGGGGGCGCTCATCCTGGGTCATGCCCATCCCTGGGTGGTGGCAGCGGTCCAGGATGCCGCCGCCAGGGGCACCAGCTTTGGCGCGCCGACGGCGCTGGAGACGGAGTTAGCCCGGCACATCAACCAGGCCATGCCCTCTCTGGAGATGCTGCGTTTCGTGAACTCCGGCACCGAGGCCACCATGAGCGCCCTGCGGGTGGCGCGCGCATTCACCGGACGCGATATGGTGCTGAAATTCGCCGGCGGTTACCACGGGCACTCCGACGGCCTCCTGGCGAAGGCCGGGTCCGGGAGCCTGACTCTCGGCTTGCCCGTATGCCCCGGTGTCCCCCTGGCCTATGCGCGCACTACGCTGGTGGCACCCTACAACGACCTGGCGGCGGTCGAGAGGCTGTTTCACAAGTACAGCGGCAAGATAGCCGCGATCATCATCGAGCCGGTGGCTGCCAACATGGGAGTGGTACCGCCCCGGCCCGGCTTTCTAAAGGGCCTGAGGCAGCTCACCCGCAAGGCGGGGTCGCTGCTTATCTTCGACGAGGTCATCACCGGCTTCCGCGTTGCCTACGGCGGCGCCCAGGCGCTCTATGAGATCGTGCCTGACCTCACCTGCCTGGGAAAGATTATCGGCGGCGGACTGCCTATCGGGGCCTACGGGGGGAGGCGGGACATCATGTCCCTGGTGGCCCCCATGGGGCCGGTCTATCAGGCGGGTACCCTCTCAGGAAACCCGCTGAGCATGACCGCGGGCATACAGACTTTGAAGATGCTGGAGGAGCCGGTGCCCTACCAGGCGCTGGAGGAGCGAGGCGCCCTGCTGGCGGAGGGCCTGAGCCGGGCGGCAAGGAAGGCCAAGGTCCCCCTGCGGGTCTCCCGAGTCGGCTCCCTGCTCACCCCCTTCTTCTCCGAGCAGCCGGTTACCGACTACGACTCTGCCCGGCGGGCCGATACGCGCCGCTACGCTGCCTTCTTTCAGGGGATGCTGTCGAAGGGGATTTACCTGCCTCCCTCGCAGTTCGAGGCCTTCTTCATTTCCCTGGCGCACCGGGACGAGGATATCGAGCGGACAGTCCAGGCGGCGGAAGAGGTCTTCAAGAGAATAAGCTGACTCCTTCTCCCCAGCTAACTTCGAGCACGGCAAGCCGACAAATTGAACGTGGCTTTATTATGCGGCGCAGCCCCTCTTAGACGCCCCTGACGCCCTCTTCTCACTCCCCCTCCGGGGGGGAGAGAACCCTACTTCGGCTTCAGGTACTCGATTGCCCACGAGACCAGCTCCTCACCCTGAAGCTCCGAGGCCACGTCGGGCACGAGGCCATTCCCCTCGATGAGCCGTCCCGATGGCGTGAGCCACCGGGCGATGGTGATGGAAATAGCCGAGCCATCCTTCAGGGGGACGAAGCGGTTGACGCTGCCCTTGCCGGTGGTCTTCGAGCCGGCGACGATAGCCCGCTTGTGGTCCTGGAGGGCGCCGGCCAGTACCTCTGAGCCGCTGGCGCTGTGCTGATTCACCAGCACCACCATGGGGATCGCAGAGGCCAGGCCGTCATCAGATGCCTTCCTGTCGCTTTTTCCCCCCGCACGGTCAGCCACGGTGAGGACGATCTGTCCCTTCTTCAGAAAGAGGCTGGTGGTGTTCACAACGGTCTCCAGCGGGCCGCCCGGGTTATCACGGAGGTCGAGGATGAGGGCCCGGCTGCCGGTGTTAAGGACCTCGGTCAGCACCAGCCTCATCTCGACGTCACTGCGGTCGGTGAACTGGAGAAGCGAGACCAGGGCGATGTCTCCCCTCTTGGCCAGGGTGGCGCTGGGGACCTTTATCTCGGCGCGGACGAGGCTCATCTCCTGGGGCTGGGTCTGGCCGACGCGCAGCACGAGCAGCTTGACCGTCGTGCCCTTCGGCCCCTGTACCTTGAGTACTGCCTCCTGGACGTTGGCCATGCCGGACACCGGCTCTCCGTTGACGGCGCGGATGGAGTCACCCGCCTTGAGTCCGGCCTTATCGGCTGGGGAATCGGGGAACACGGTGACGAGGGTCAGATTGCCCTCATCGAGGCTAACACGGGCACCGATGCCGTAGTAGAGTCCCTGGAGGCTCTTCTGCTGGAGCTGGTAGGTGGAGGGGTCGATGTAGTAGGTCCAGGGATCGTTGAGCTTGCCCAGCATGCCTTCGATGGCGGCGCGGCTCATCTCCTGGGGATTAAGCTTGGCCGGTTCTACGTATTCGCGGCCCAGATAATCCCACACCTCGCTTACCGACTCCAGGCCTCCCGTCGCGCCCGAAGTGGTCGGAAGGCACCCCTGCAACGGTATGACGAAAAGCA
The DNA here is from genome assembly GCA_030690705.1 of Dehalococcoidia bacterium. Taxonomy (GTDB): domain Bacteria; phylum Chloroflexota; class Dehalococcoidia; order JAENJB01; family JAENJB01; genus JAENJB01. The sequence goes on from JAUYGE010000020.1 coordinate 8,754, forward strand.
GGGCCGCCAGGGCCAAGGCGAAAGCCAGTCTTCTCACTTTATCTCCTTTCCCGACCTTGTCGGGATTCATAATGGCAAAGCAAACAAGAACGGGCTGCTCAGGCTATTCTAGCGAGCGGGGGTAACAAAGGCAAACGCGCCCCTGTCATTGCGAGGCCATGCAGTAGGGGCACGGCGTGCCGTGCCCGCAGGCCGCAGCAATCTCACAAGAGCTGCTATGAGCTTGCTTCGCTCCGCTCGCACTGACAGACTGTGGGGGGTGGGGGCTATGCTAGACCTGCGAAAGGGTGCGGGTCACCAGTGCGGCGGTGTGGTCGAGTTCAGTCAAGCCGAGGAAAAGCCCCAGTTTCCTCAGCTCGGTGTAGCCGAGACCCTTGAAGAAGCGGCGTGAGGCGACGCGGCACATCTCGTCGTAGAGGGGCAGCCATTCACGCCCGCGTCGCTCGGCGCAGAACATGATGAACTCACAGACGGTAGGGTGGGTGGATTCGATAGCTTCCATGAAGACGGAACCCATTTTAGACCCTGCCTCTCTTGGGGCTGCAAGACTGTTGACGGGCAAGGAGCAGGACTGGGCCGCCTTCAGGCAGCCTTGCAAACCGACGTATTGAAGGCACTGACCTCTCTGGAGCGACTTTTTAGCTGGGGGTGGGGGAGAAATTCAAAATACTAATTTCTAAACTCTAAACAATATCAAATGAGCAAAATCCTAATAGGCAAAACAGTCGCCCAGCGTGTCATTGCGAGGCGCGAAGTGCCGAAGCAATCCCCTGGGCTAACGCCACCTTCAGGGCCGCGCTCGAGCTGGACCGTGCGTCGCTTGACCTGCCGCGCTCAAAAAGGGTACACAGGAAAGGCATTTTTCCACCCCCGCCCTATCCCCCGCACGCCCCTGCGGGGGCTGAGCGGGCCCCCATGATGCGATGCCCTGGCGCCCATCCCACGCCTTCCGGGCCGGCCGGCAACCCCGCGCCCCATCTCCGGATCTTCGCCTACGGCTCGCTCATGCAAGGCGGTGAATTCCATGACGAATTCTGCACCGGCGCGCTATCGATCGAAAAGGCCTCCGTCCGCGGCCTGGTCGACCGCTCCGGCCGCTACCCCGTCCTGACCGTGCCAGAGTCTGACATCCTCGCCGTGGGCACCGCCGACGTGTGGAAGGACCTCGACGCGCAGGAGCGGCACGGGGCGTTCATCGAGGGGGCGGATCTGCTGAGCGAACCGTGGGCTGCGGCGCACCTGGCGGACGAGGGCGGCCCCCAGGTCGCCTGGGAGTGGGTGGAGGGAGAGCTGATCACGCTGGAGGAGTCAGTTTCGAGACTGCCGACGTTGGATCACCTGGAAGGTTTCATTCCTGATGGGAAGAATCTTTACCGGCGGGTTCTGGCCCCGGCTCGAAACAGGGAAACGGCGGAGGTCGAGGTTGCTTGGGCAAGGGTTCGATAGCATGTGAAAAAGGGCTGTTCTCCCAACTGTGTGGGTGGCCTAAACGTATAAGAATGAAAGCGCATCGGCGATCCGGTAGTCTCCCGACCGCGGACCTAGCGGGTTTCGCGGAAGGGGGAACCGGAGCCGATGCGCATCGAAACCGTTATCAGAAAAAGTCACGGAATGAAAGCCCACCGCGTGGTCACTGTTCGAGAGGTTCCTGGAGGGCTGGAGGCCGAGATCGAGCGGCGTCGCAACGGGCGGCTTGTGTGCGGGCG
>JAUYGE010000023.1 GCA_030690705.1 Dehalococcoidia bacterium
GCTCGCAATGACGGTTAAGATCAAAGGAGGTGTCTATGAACAAGAACAAGCAGGCGGCCGACGTGAAGCATCGCAAGAAGAGGATGAAGACGAAGGAGAAGATGAAGGCTGGAGCTGCTCTCCGAACGAGGAAGTAGCTCCGGTGAGCGGGCCTCCGTCGAAGATGCCCGACTTGGTGAAGGCGCTCCTGCGGCCTGAGTCCTATCCCCACCGCCCCGAGCGGGTGGAGATGGTGCAGACTCAGATGTCCTTTCTGTTTCTGACGGGCAAGTACGTTTACAAGGTCAAGAAGCCGGTCAACCTGGGCTATCTGGACTACACCACATTGGAGAGGCGTCACCATTTCTGCCTTCAGGAAGTGGCGCTCAACCGGCGCCTGAGCCCGGACGTCTATCTTGGCGTAGTGAATGTGGTACGGGGAGAAAGCGGCTTCCATGTAGAAGGGGAGGGGGAGGTGGTGGAGTATGCGGTCAAGATGCTTCAGCTTCCCGGGGAGCGGATGATGGACGGCTTGCTTCTCAGGGGTGCGGTCTCCCTTGAGATGGTGAGCAGGGTGGCAGAGAAGATGGCCCGCTTTCATCAGCAGGCAGAGTCCGGCCCGCGCATCAGCGCCTTCGGTGGACTTGACATAATTACTCAGAACAACGCGGAGAACTTCGAGCAGACGCGGCCCTATATCGGGCGCTCGATCTCGCAGGAGATGTTCTTGCGACTCCGGTCCTGGACGGAGCGGTTCATCAGGGAGAAGTCGTCGCTCTTTGAGCGGAGGGTGCAGGAGGGGAGGATCAGGGACTGCCACGGAGACCTCCACTCCGCTCACGTCTGTTTCACGGATAGCATCGTCATCTATGATTGCATCGAGTTCAACGACCGTTTCAGGTATGGCGACGTGGCCTCGGAGATAGCGTTTCTGGCCATGGATATGGACCACAAAGGGCAGCCGGGTCTGGGGAAGCACTGGGTGGAAAGCTACACGGAGTGCAGCCGGGACAGCGGACTGCCGGAGCTCATCGATTTCTACAAATGCTACCGGGCCCACGTGCGAGGCAAGGTGGAGAGCTTCAAGCTCGATGACTCGCATATGTCTCAGAAGGAGAAGGACGCAAGCCTTGCCCGCAGCCGCCGGTACTTCGAACTGGCCTGTCAGTACGCCGGGCTGGGACCCGTGCTTATCATCATGACCGGGTTGGTGGGTACCGGCAAGTCCACGGTGGCGGAAGCTCTGGGCCGGCGGCTGGGCCTCGTGGTGGTCTCCTCCGATGTGGTGCGCAAGGAGCTGGCCGGGGTGCTGCCGAAGGAGCGCCATTTCGAGCCGTTCGGCGAGGGCATCTATTCGACCGATTTCTCGGAGCGGACTTATGGGGCGCTGTTCCGGGAGGGGGAGAAGGTGCTGGGTAGGGGAGAGTCGGTGATTCTGGACGCCTCGTTCAAGAAGGCCGCCGAACGCCAGAAGGCCGTGGAAATCGCTCGGAAGAAGGGGGCGGAGTTCCTGGTGGTGGAGTGTCGCCTGCCTGACGAGCGACTGTTGAAGGAGAGGTTGGAGGCTCGATCCAGAGCGGGCTCGGTGTCCGATGGGCGGTGGGAGCTTCTCGATGAGCAGAAGCGTGATTTCGATATGATATCCGGCCTTCCGGAGCTGAGCCATATAGTCGTCGAGACCTCGCAGCCGGTGGAGCAGGTGGTCGACCGAATACTGTCGAAGCTGGGGATAGAAACCAATCCTTCGTGACTATTTGCATGAACGACGAATATCGGCTTTCTTGTCATTCTGAATTCGCGAAGCAGAATGAAGAATCCGCTCCTGGGACCGAGAGGAGGGGCGGATCCTTCGGCCTCCCGACACGTCGGGATGGCCTCAGGATGACATTTGAGGAGGAATGTCCAAATGAGCATCAAGAATAGCGACGTCAAGTCCCTCTCGTTGTCGGATGCCGGTGTGCTGCGCATAGAGTGGGCGTCCCGCGAGATGCCGGTGCTGCAGATCATCCGGCAGCGCTTTGCGAAGGAGAAGCCTCTCAAGGGGGTGCGGATTGCTGCCTGCCTGCACGTCACCAGCGAGACCGCTAACCTGATGCTGGCACTGAAGGATGGAGGCGCCGTGGTTGTCCTCTGCGCCTCCAATCCCTTGAGCACTCAGGACGAGGTGGCTGCCGCCCTGGTGAAGGAGTACGGCATCCCCACTTTTGCTATCAAGGGTGAGAGCAACGAGGTCTACTATCGGCACATCAAGAGTGCTCTGAGCCACCGGCCTCAGATCACCATGGACGACGGCGCCGACCTGGTATCCTTGCTGCACCGGGAGCACCAGGGCTGGCTAGGCGATATTCTCGGTGGCACGGAGGAGACGACCACGGGGGTGATACGGCTGCGCAGCCTGGCGAAAGCGAAGAAGCTCGGCTATCCCATCATCGCCGTCAACGATGCTCATACCAAGTACCTTTTCGACAACCGCTATGGCACCGGGCAGAGCACTATCGATGGCATCACCCGCGCCACCAACGTCCTCTGGGCGGGGAAGAAGGTGGTGGTCTGCGGCTACGGCTGGTGCGGCAAGGGAATAGCCATGCGGGCCAGGGGGCTGGGTGCCCAGGTGATTGTCACTGAGGTGGACCCGGTGCGCGCCCTGGAGGCGGTAATGGACGGCTTGCAGGTCCTGCCTCTTGTCAAGGCCTCCCGCGTGGGAGACATCTTCATTACGGCTACCGGCAATACCAGCGTCATCGATGAGCCCCATTTCCGCGCCCTGAAAAGCGGGGCTATCCTGGCCAATAGCGGCCACTTCAATGTGGAGATAAACATCCCTGCCCTGCAGGCCCTGTCAACCGGTAGACGCCATGTCCGTCCCTTTGTCGAGGAGTTTACCCTGTCTGACGGCCGCCTGGTCTTTCTGCTCGGTGAGGGCCGTCTGGTGAACCTGGCGGCTGCCGAGGGACACCCGGCCAGCGTGATGGACATGAGCTTCGCCAATCAGGCCTTGAGCGTGGAATACGTGAAGACCCATCGCGGGCTGGCGTCGCGGGTGTACCCGGTGCCGGAGGCCATCGACCGGGAGGTGGGGCGTCTGAAGCTGCGTTCCATGGGGCTCTCTATTGACAGATTGACCGGGGAACAGCGAAAATACCTGTCCAGTTGGGAACAAGGCACTTAAGGAGGTATTGATGAATAGCTCTCTTATGGACTCACCGTCCTATTTCTTCACCTCGGAGTCGGTTACTGAGGGGCACCCGGACAAGCTCTGCGACCAGGTTTCAGATGGTGTCCTGGATGATATCTATTCCAAAGACCCCTATGCCCGCGTTGCCTGTGAAACGGCAGTAACCACCGGTCTGGTGATTGTTATGGGGGAGATCACCTGCGAGTGCTATGTAGATGTTCCTGAAATAGTGCGCCGGGTGCTCCGCGATGCGGGCTACACCAGGCCGGAGTATGGCTTTGAATACCAGAGCTGCGGGGTCATGGTGTCCATCCATGAGCAGTCCCCGGACATCTCCGTCGGCGTTGACAGTTCGTTGGAGTCCAGGATGAAAGAGGCGCAGAACAGCGACCTGGACAAGCTCGGGGCGGGCGACCAGGGGATGATGGTGGGTTATGCCTGCACCGAGACGCCCGAGTTGATGCCCCTGCCCATTTCCCTGGCTCACGCCATTTGCCGGCGTCTGGCACAGGTCAGGAAGGAGGGTCTGCTGCCCTACCTGAGGCCGGACGGCAAGTCCCAGGTAACGGTGGAGTACTCACATGGTGTTCCCAAGAGGGTGGACACGGTGCTAGTCGGCGCTCAGCACAACCCCGACGTCAGATACGACAAGCTGAAGGAGGAGATCATCGGCGAGGTGGTGAAGAAGTCGATTCCTGAGAGCCTCCTCGACAGCAAGACCAAGTACATGGTCAACACCACGGGCGTTTTCATCACCGGCGGGCCGGTGGCCGATACCGGTGTAACGGGTCGCAAGATACTGGTGGACACCTACGGCGGTTTTGCCCGTGTCGGTGGGGGCGCCTTCTCGGGCAAGGACCCGACCAAGGTGGACCGCTCCGGAGCCTATGCCGCTCGCTACGTGGCCAAGAACGTGGTGGCCGCCGGTCTGGCGGACAGGTTCGAGCTGCAGGTTGCCTACGCCATCGGCGTGGCGCGCCCGCTCTCCGTCTCGTTTGAGACTTTCGGCACCGGCAGGGTGAGCGACGAGGTCATTCACAAGCTGATAAGCAAGCACTTCGACCTCCGCCCGGCGGCCATCATCCAGACTCTGGACCTGCGGCATCCCATCTATCGTGCTACGGCCAGCTATGGGCACTTCGGTCGAAACGAGCCCGGCTTCACCTGGGAAAAGACGGACAAGGCCGAGCTATTGAGGAAGGAAGCCGGGCTGAAGTAACGAAAGGCCTTGCCTTAAATGTCATTCTGAGGAGCGAAGCGACGAAGAATCTCAGGGTGGGGGCTATGTTGCCCAGATAGGCCCTACCGCTCCGAGATCCTTCGCTTCGCTCAGGATGACAGGGAGACGGCACTTTTGGGGCAAAGCCAAGTAGAAAGGGAAGGGGGCAGGGTTGAAAGCTAATCCTATTAAGTTCGGCACGGATGGCTGGCGTGCGGTAATCGCCGAGGACTTCACCTTCGACAATGTGCGTATCTGCGCCCAGGCTTCGGCGGACTATCTAAAGCAGGCGGGCCTGGCCGCAAGGGGAATGGCCATCGGCTACGACACCCGCTTTGCCTCGGAGCGTTTTGCGGCGGCGGCCGCGGAAGTGCTGGCCGCCAACGGCATTAAGGTCTATCTTTGCCCGAAGCCCACTCCTACTCCGGTGCTGAGCTACGGCATTGTATCGCTCCAGGCCGGGGGCGGCATCATCATCACCGCCAGCCACAATCCCGGCGAGTGGTCCGGGTTCAAGTACAAGTCTGAGGACGGCGCCAGCGCCTCCACGGAGGTGATCGCCGAGCTGGAAAAGCACGTCTCACGACGCTTTCCTCAAGGTGAGATGAAGAGAGTGCCGATGGTGGAGGCCCTCAAGAAGGGCCTGGTCCAGTATGAGGACCTGGCGCCGGTCTACGTCGAGCAGGTGGCCCGGCTGGTAGACATCGAAGCGATACGGAGATCGGGTCTGCTGGTGGTCAACGACTCGATGTACGGGGCGGGCATCGGGTATTTCCGGCGGTGCCTCAGGGGCGGCACCCTGAAGCTAGTGGAAATGAACGGCCGGCGCAACCCCCTTTTCCCGGGGATCCGGCCGGAGCCGATTATGCCCCACCTCAGCAAGCTGGCTCGACGGGTGAAGGGTCTGGGAGCGTCGGTGGGGTTGGCCACCGACGGCGACGCCGACCGGGTAGGGATTATGGACGAGCGGGGAGAGTTCATCACCCAACTGCAGACGTTCGCCCTGCTGGCCCTTTATTTCCTGGAGGTCAGGGGTGAGCGTGGGCCGATGATCAAGACCTTAACCAGTGGGGCCATGCTGTACAAGCTGGGGAAGCTCTACAACGTGCCGGTCTATGATACGCCGGTGGGTTTCAAGTATGTCGCTCCCCTGATGATGGAGAAGGATGCTTTCATGGGTGGAGAGGAGAGCGGGGGCTACGGCTTCCGCGGGCATGTCCCTGAACGCGATGGCATACTGGCGGGGTTATTCTTCCTGGATTTTATGGTGAAGACGGGGAAAGCTCCATCCCAATTGCTGGACTATCTCTACTCCAAAGTAGGCCCGCACTACTATAAGCGCGTTGACTTTCCCTTCGACCCCGGGACTCGCCAGTTGGTTGAGGAGCGTCTTAATCAGAACAGGCCCGGGTCCATAGAAGGAACGAAGGTGGGCCACGTAGATACGCGCGATGGTTTTCACTATCTCTTGACCGATGGGTCATGGCTACTGATACGCTTTTCAGGGACCGAGCCGCTCATTCGCGTCTATGCCGAGAGCGACAGCCTGGCGCGGGTGGACAGGATGCTTGAGGTGGGTAAGGAACTGTTGGGGGTGGGGAAATAAATCCCCTCGATGACCTCCAGTCCATAGGCAAGCTGGACACGCTCTGCATGCGCGTCTATCTGCAGGGCTGGCCGGAGCAGCTGCGGCAGGGGTGGCGCGATATCGCCGGGTTCCCTCTTCCCGAGGGCTATGGTGGAGTCAGCCGGGTGGTTATTCTGGGCATGGGGGGCTCGGCCATCGGCGGGGACCTGGTGAGGCGGCTGGTCGCCGGCGAGAGCCGGGTGCCCGTGGTCGTTCACCGCGATTACGACCTGCCGGCTTTTGTGGATGCCAACTCGCTGGTCATCGCCTCCAGCTACTCCGGCAATACGGAGGAGGTGCTGACGGCCCTGTCCCAGGCCGCCAGGCTGGGCGCCCGCCGGATAGCCATCTCTTCGGGAGGCAAGCTGGCCGAAGTAGCCGCACAGGAGGGGATTCCCTACTTCCGTTTTGGCTATCAGGCTCCGCCGCGCGCCGGTCTGGGGTATGGTTTTGCCACTCTGCTGGGACTGCTATGCCGCCTGGGGTTGGTGAAGGACAGGTCAGCCGAGATAGCAGAGACGGTCAAGGTGCTGGAGAAGGTCTGCTGGGAGCTGAACGAGAACGTGCCGGCGGACCGGAATCTCGCCAAGAAACTGGCCGGGAAGCTTCATGGCCGCCTGATCGTGGTCTATGGCGCCGGACTGCTCTCCGAGGTAGCTTTCCGCTGGAAGACGCAGTTCAACGAGAACAGCAAGGCATGGGCCTTCTGCGAGCAACTACCCGAGCTGAACCACAACGCCGTGCTGGGCTACGAGTTTCCCAAAGAGATAAGTCGAAATGCCTGTGTCATTCTGCTCCGTTCCCCTCTGCTGCACCCGCGCCATCTGCTGCGCCAGTTGGTGACCGCCGAGCTTCTGGGACGGGCGGGGGTGGTCTACGATATTGTGGAGGGGGAAGGACAGAGCCCTCTGAGCCAGATGATGACTTCAACGGTCATCGGCGACTATGTGAGCTACTACCTCTCTCTTCTGAACAAGACGGACCCCGGCCCCGTGCCGTCCATAGACTACCTGAAGAAGCGGCTGGAAGAGGAACGGTAGGTCCGCAGTTTCCCCATCTAGTGCTAAATTGCACAAGTCAGCGCAATAAATAGAGATTCTTCGCTGCGCTCAGAATGACACCTTATACCTGTCACCCTGAGCGTAGCGAAGGGTCTCGTCCCACTCACAAGCTAACGCTGATTATCGCAGCTAAG
>JAUYGE010000027.1 GCA_030690705.1 Dehalococcoidia bacterium
GATGATACTCTATACTAGTATATGCTATTCTTATCTTGGAACGATGCTGATTTCTAAATGAGGGGAACGTAAATGGTTCAGCATGGGAATGGGCAATACCCATACAGCAAGAGCCAGGAGTCGCTCCTGGCTCGAATGAAGAAGATCGAAGGGCAGGCCAGGGGCATCGGGAAGATGATTGAGGAGGGGCGTTACTGTGTGGATATTTTACAGCAGCTCACTGCCCTGACCTCGGCGGCCAATGAAGTAGCCTTTCTCATTCTTCAGGGCCATATCGAGGGCTGTGTCGCGAATGCCATACGGGAGGGGAAGAGCGAGGGCCGAGTGAAAGAATTGATGGAAGTCGTCCGCAAGGCCTGGAGGTAGAGGGGTGTCCAGGGGAGAGCTGAAAAAGGCGAACCTTACCGTCGGAGGGATGACGTGCGCCTCCTGCGTGGTCCATGTGGAGGAGGCTCTGAAAGGCGTTAGCGGAGTAAGCCAGGCTACGGTGAACCTGGCTACTTCAAGAGCGGCGGTGGAGTATGACCCGGCGCAGACGTCTCTGGCGGAGATGAAGAAGGCGGTGGGTGAGATCGGCTATGAGGTGGTGCTGGATTCGGCGCAACTTCAGGTAACGGGCATGACCTGCGCCGCCTGTGTGGAGAAGATCGAGCATGGGGTTGGCGACCTCCCCGGCGTGGCCAAAGTGGTGGTCAATCTGGCGGCGGGCAGCGCCAGGGTGGAATATGATTCTTCCCTGACCTCTCTCGCCGAGATAAAGAAGACCATCCGGGAGCTCGGGTACGAGGCGGAGGAGATGGCTGAGGGGCAGGCGGCCCTCGACCGGGAGCGGGAAGCCCGTCAGCGGGAGATCCGCCGACAGAGAAATAACATGCTGCTTGCCTGGCCCATAGGCTTTCTGGTAATGGTGGGGACCTTCCAGCCGTACTGGTTCTTCCCGAGCATCGTTCCTGCCTGGATGAACAATAAGGTCTTCCTTTTCTTGCTGACCACGCCCATTGTCTTCGGCCCCGGCCGGCAGTTCTTCATCAATTCCTGGAACGGTCTCAAGCGCGGCCTTACGGATATGAACCTGCTTTACGCCACCGGAATCGGCGCCGCCTATCTGATCGCGGTCATCAACACCTTCTGGCCGGAGGCCGGCTTCGGCGGGCGGGAGGCCACCTTCTACGAGGCGGCTGCTCTGCTCACCGCCTTCATCATCCTGGGACGCTACCTGGAGGCCATCACCCGCGGGCGCACCTCGGAAGCCATCCGCCGCCTGATGAAGCTGCAGCCCCGGCGGGCCCGGGTCTTGAGGCAGGGCCAGGAGCTGGACATCCCGGCGGAGGAGGTGCAAGTAGATGACCTGGTGCTGATAAGACCTGGAGAGGCCATACCGGTGGATGGGATGGTACTGGAGGGCTACTCCGCCGTGGACCAGTCCATGGTCACCGGTGAGAGCATCCCCGTGGAGAAGAAGGCCGGCGACGAGGTCATCGGCGGCACCCTCAACAAGACCGGCGCCTTCAAGTTCCGGGCTACCCGGGTGGGCAGGGAGACCATGCTCGCCCAGATTATCAAGCTGGTGGAGGAGGCCCAGACCACCAAGGCGCCTATCCAGGCGCTGGCGGACAAGGTGGCCGGACACTTTATCCTCGGGGTGCACACGCTGGCGTTGCTGGTCTTCCTTTTCTGGTTCTTCCTGGGCTATGGCGCCTGGTTCAGTCCGGAAAGCCGCCTTATTCTCACCCCCTATCTCCTGACGGGGATGGGAGTCTTCGGTTTCTCCCTGTTGGTTTCGATGACGGTGCTTATCATTTCCTGTCCCTGCGCCGTTGGCCTGGCGACGCCCAGCGCCGTGATGGCCGGCACCGGCAAGGGGGCGGAATACGGTATTCTCTTCAAAGGGGCCGATGTCCTGGAGGGCACGGCACGACTCCAGACTATTATCTTCGATAAGACAGGTACCCTGACCCGGGGCGAGCCCTCGGTAACCGATGTGGTGGCTGCCTCCCTCTTGGGCGAGACCGAGGTATTGCAGATGGCCGCAGTGGTGGAGAAGAACTCCGAACACCCTCTGGGAGAGGCCATAGTAAAGGGCGCTCGCGCCCGCGGCCTGTCTATAGCCGATGCGGAGAGCTTTCAGGCGCTGCCCGGCATGGGGGTGGAAGCCAGGGTCAATGGGGGTGCCGTTCTTCTGGGCAACCGGAAGCTGATGTCCGAGCGCCATGTGCCTGTTGATGATTTGCTATCGGAAGCAGAGCGGCTGGAGGGGGAAGGCAAAACGGTGATGTTTGTGGCCAGAGATGGCCGGCCCGCAGGACTGATTGCTGTGGCTGATACCCTGAGGGAGAATTCCGGGCAGGCGGTGAAGGAGCTCAAGAAGCTGGGAATTAAGGTGGCGATGCTCACAGGAGACAACAAGCGCACGGCAGAGGCTATCGCTCGCAAGTTGGGGATTGAGAGGGTGATGGCCGAGGTCCTGCCGGGGGACAAGGCGAGGGAGGTGAAAAAACTTCAGTCTGAGGGACTGAAGGTGGCCATGGTGGGTGATGGCATTAATGATGCCCCCGCTTTAGCCCAGGCGGATGTGGGCATCGCCATCGGTTCGGGAAGCGATGTGGCCAAGGAGACCGGTCATGTTATCCTTATCAAGGATGACCTTCTGGATGTGGTGGCTGCCATTCAAGTAGGCCGGCAGACCCTGCGCCTGATAAAGCAGAACCTGGGCTGGGCTTTTGGCTATAATATCCTGGCTATACCTCTGGGTGCTGGCCTTCTTTATCCATTCCTTGCCCAGGTGGTGAGCCCGGAGCTGGCTGCTCTTCTCATGGCTACCAGCTCCCTCTCAGTTACGCTGAATACTTTGCGCATGAGCGGCTATGTGCCTCCGATCCGGCGCACTAAGCCTCCCACGGTGATGCGGACGGCGGAGGCCCCGGTGCCGGCGAGGATATAGATTTAAGGGAGTCTCTGATGAAAATGAGTAGTCCAGGTCTGACAAGCTTCGTAATCTATACGAGCATTTCTCTGGTCGTCTCCGGACTGTTTCTGGTCTTAACATTGCTGCGTGAACACACATGGGTGGCGCGCGTAGGCGGCGCCGGCTGGGTGTTCCTGCTCTCTATGATTGTGCTTATGCCGGTGGTCATTCCCTGGATAAAGAAGAGAAGGGGGTGAGGGGCCGACAGTTTATCTGTCATCCTGAGGCCATCCTTCCCCGGTTTAGGAAGGAGGCCGAAGGATCCGCACCCTGGTCTCAGTGAAGCAGAGAGTAAGAGATTCTTCGCCCGCCGTCGGCTGGGCTCAGAATGACATTATTGAAGTAAAGGAGGAAACAAGATGAGTTGGTTAGACAATGTTTTCGGCAAGAAAGAGGCAGGTGAGAAGGCCATGCCCGCCGCCAATCCGGGCGCGGGGTCCAAGCAGGCGAAAGACCCCGTCTGCGGCATGATGGTGGATGAGGCCAAGGCGGCAGCCACCTCCACCTATCACGGCCAGATCTACTACTTCTGCGCGGTCGGTTGCAAGAAGGCCTTCGATGCCGAGCCGGCGAAGTATCTTCGTGGTGGGGGGCAGACCGGCGCCGCGGCGCACGGCCATTAGTGGGCAATCGGCCCTCAGTGGTCTTCTATACGAAGAAGGGGTGCCCTCTGTGTGACGAGGCCAGAGAGCTGCTTCATTGCGTTCAGAGAGAGACTCCGTTTACCATGCGGGAAGTAGACATAATGACGGATAGCGCTATCTACGAGCATTACAAGACCATCATTCCGGTGGTGGTCATCGACGGGAAGGTCACCCTGGGGGCGCGGATCGAGGAGGATGAGTTGCATTCTTGTTTGAAGGAGGCTTCTGCATCACACCGTGAATAAGCCTGCTAATGCAATGTCCAGGAGCGCCAGGCGCCGCCGGATGCTCCTGCTTCAGGTGGTCATCGTTGTCGCCTTTCTGGCTCTGGCGGCATTCAGTTTTGGGAGGGATGTCCTGTCCCCAAGCAAGCAAGGGGGCATGCCGGAGCGCATCGGGAATCTGGAGCTGGTGAGCACGGTGGCGGGCGCCCAGGCCCTGGCTCAAATCGACAGGCTCCACGGCACTGACATCAAGCTGGTGACCGCTTTCATCGCCGAGTATGTCTACGACCGGTACGAGCGTCAACATGCCACGGTCTGGGTGGGCGTGGCGGAGAGCGACCAGGCGGCGGCGCAGCTACTCACCCGGATGCTCGATGGCATCACCAGGGGTGGCTCTGGCTTCGGCAATCTGCAGAAAGTCACCGTTGGCGGCCAGGAGATATCCCAGGTGGATGGTCCCGATGGGAAGCATTTCTTCTACCAGCCGAGGGAAGGGGCGGACAGGGTTATCTGGTTGAGTATAGAGGCAGCCGATGCCAGCGTCAGGCCTATTCTGGAGCAGGCGGTTAAGGTTTTCTAGCAACCCAAGCTGTCATTGCGAGTCCCGAAT
>JAUYGE010000029.1 GCA_030690705.1 Dehalococcoidia bacterium
ACTCGATCACCTCGGCGAAGTCCTTCCGCCACTCATAGGGACGGCAGGCATCTATTATGGCTTTGGAGGTGAAGAAGGCCTCTGCCGGCTTTCGAAGTGCCGGGTCGAGTGGGGTGCTGGGAAGATGACGCACGATATCAATGCTTCTTTCGGGGTTGGAACGGGTGCTTAACGCCCATAATATATCCTGGATATTGGTCACATCTATGTCGTCATCTACGACTATCACATAGCGGCCCCCGACTCCCTCTGCAGCCAGTTGCAGACCTACCTGGCGCGCATGTCCGGCGTACTGCTGAGTGACGGAAACGGCGAGGAAGAAATTACCGCTTATTCTATGGGTATATACCGCCTTGATCCCCTGCAACCCGCTTCTTTTCAGGCGGTTCTCGTAGAGCACGCTGCCGAGAAGACTGCTATATAGGCTGGTATCGGCCGGGTCGCGCCCGGGTGGGGAGCCGAGGATTATCGGGTTGTTCCGAAAATATACCCGCTCCACCTGGACCAAAGGTGATTGTCTGGCATCTCCGTAATAGCCGGTATATTCACCAAAGGGGCCTTCCTTCCTGGTCTGACCCGGCCCGACCCAGCCAACGACTACAATCTCGCTATCGGTGGGGATGGGCAGCCCGGTCACCTCCTCCTCGATCACCTCCACCGGCTCGCCTCTAATGGCGCCGATATACTGGTATTCTGTCCCCGGCGGGAATTTGCGGCAGGCAACGGCGAATAACAGAGGATGATGGCCGACTGAGATAGCCACCGGGCATGGTTGCCCCCTGGAGTGATATTTCTCCATGTGGCGGCGTCCATGGTTGCCAGGATTGATGTAGAGGCCGACTGTCCTCTTGTCGTGGACCATCACTCTATAAGTTCCGATGTTTATCTCGCCGTTATCCGGGTCTCGAGTTATGACTGCATCACCGGTTCCAAGGTAGCGACCGCCGTCTTTCTCATGCCACTTCGGCACCGGGAATTTGAAGAGGTCTATCTCTTCTCCCGCCATAACATTCTCCATTACTGGCCCCTTTTTCACTACCCGCGGTGCATATTTCCCCAGGTTTTGCTCCCAGCGAGCAAGGCTCTCCCTCATGAGGGGCAGGTACTCTCGCTGTGTGTGGCCCGGTGGCAAACCAAGGGTGAGGGCAATGCGCTCCATAGTCTGAAGCGAACAGGTGAGAACGCGGAAACCCGCTTGATAACCATTAATCTTGTCGAAGAGCAGCGCAGGCCCGTTCTTCGCCCAGTTCAGGGCGGTGAGGCAGCCCATCTCAAGGTCCCAGTCTGCTCCATCTAATCTCTTCAGCCCCTCGGCTTGTTCCACCTTGCTCAGCCAGGCTCTCAGGTCTTCAGGCACCTAACACCTCCTTGAAGATATGCACAGAAGCTAGCGCCCTTTCAAAGCGGCCAACACTTTCTCCTTGGTAAGAGGGATATCCCAGATTCTAATCCCCGCGGCATTGTAGAGGGCATTGCCAATGGCGGCCGCCAACGGCCCAAGGGGCACCTCTCCAAATCCTTTGGCGCCGAACGGCGCCTCCGGGTGAAGAGCCGCGGCTATGAGAGAGCTTACCTGGTTGTTTGGCGGCATCTCCATGGCTGTGGGCAATTTGTAATCTGCAAAGTTCGGGTTGGCCACCTTGCCGTCCTGCAGTACCATCTCCTCGAAGAGGGCGTTCCCGATTCCAAAGCCGAGACCCTGCTCCATTATGCCCTCACACCCCTTCGGGTTTATGGGCTGCCCCATGTCAAAACAGCCTGCCGCCCTCAGCACTTTCACTTCGCCCGTCTCCACGTTGACTGCTACCTCAACGGCGTTGGCGCCATACCCAACACCGGCCACCACCTGTTTCCCCTGCCCGGTCTCCATGTCTTCGGGACTCTTGGGCGAACGGTAAACTCCGCGACCGATTAGCTCCCCTCCACAGGCCAGGTATCCCTGGGGAGTGAAGAGTTCGGCCACCTCCACCCCCCTCTCTGCCGCCTCTTTCAGGTGGATGCGGCCATCCTCAACCTGCAGATTGTCTGGGGGAATTCCAAGCTTTGCTGATGCCAGGGCGCAGAGCTGACGCTTGGCATCCTCACAGGCCAGGAGTAGTGCCATTCCCACATGATGAGTGCTCCGGCTGCTAAAGGTTCCGACGTCATATGGCGACACAGCCGTATCCATATACACCAGTTTTATTTTGTCCAGCGAAGTCCCGAACGCCTCAGCGGCTATTTGAGCCATGGTGGTATTGCATCCCGCACCCTGCTCATGAGCGCCGTGGCGCACCTCTATGGTGGCATCCCCATGTACCTTGACCAATGCCACCGAAGGGGCTCCTGCCGCAGAGTGCTTGGTGGAGAGACCTATGCCTTTTCCCCTTCTCCACGGTCCTCGTTCCAGCGGGACGGTCTTCTCCCACTGGATAGCATTAGCCACCTTGTCCAGGCATCCCCTGACGCCGATGCTATCAACGGTTTGGCCGCACGGGTCTTCATCTCCCTCATTCAGAATGTTCTTTCGCCTTATCTCCACCGCATCCAGTCCCAGGCGCTCTGCGATCAAATCCATTTGCGCCTCTATGGCATAGCTGATCTGCAGCGTTCCATAGCCTGAAAAGGCGGTGATCGGGGGCTCGTTGGTCACCACACCGTAGGCATCCAGCTTAAAGTGAGGCAAACGGTAAATCCCGGTGGCGGTATAGGGCATATTGTGGGTACATGGGACGGTGGCGGTGTTATAAGCGCCACCGTTGACCACCAGCTTCATTTCCCTGGCCACCAGCGTTCCATCCTTCTTCACCCCGTCCTTGATGTGGATTACGATGGATTCTCGAGAGAGGGACTCAAGGAAACATTCCTCCCGGCTGAGGACCAGTTTCACCGGCCTGCCCGATTTGAAGGCGAGAAGAAGTGTCTGAGCAACCAGGACTTCCGGATGGTTCCGTGCTCCGAAACTGCCGCCGATCAGCGGTGAGACCAGCCGAATCTGAGTGGGCGGAATCCCGAAGAGCCTACCCAACACCATCCGCCAGGGATGGAGGCGGTTGGCGGTGACCCAGGCGGTAAAGCCACCCCCTCCTTCGACCCTGGCCAGGACATTCTGGGATTCGAGCACGCCGTGGTGTATCCTGGGCGCGCTGAATCTGTTTTCGATGATTAGGTCAGCCTCCCCGAATCCCCTCTCGACATCGCCATGGCGAATCTTCCGATGAATGAACACGTTTGGTAGCTCAGGGTCTATCTTGTATTGGTCGCCAATGAGAGTGGTCATCGCGTATGTCGTAATCTTTGGATGGACTACAGCTGGCGGGTCCGACCTGAGCGCTTCTTCGGGGTCGAAGACCGCCGGCAGCTCCTCGTAATTTACTTTGATAAGGGTAATGGCTTCCTCCGCTATCTCAGGGCTGACAGCGGCCACAGCGGCCACCGGTTCGCCTTTGAAACGGACCACTTCGCGAGCCAGAATGCTGCGCTCATTGATGTAGAAGCGATAACCTTCGGTGGGAGCATATTCACCCGTGACAACAGCCTTTACCCCGGGCAGACTTTCCGCCTTTGATGTATCTATCCGCAACAGGCGAGCGTGAGGGTGTGGGCTTCTCAAGAGCTTCCCATAAAGCATACCCGGCAGCTTCAAGTCAGCGCAGAACCTGGTGCTGCCGGTCACCTTCTCCACAGCATCTACCCGCGGAACGCTCTTGCCTATCACGCGATAATTTGCCATTTGCTCTCCTTTAATGTAATGAAGAGGACACATCCCATCTCAGAGCTTCCGGTTGAGGATACCTGATAATCCCGTTTCCTTTACCCGCTTCTCGATCTTGACCACATCATCGGTGTACAAACCCAACTCCTGCATCCTTCGCCAGTATTCCCCGTGGTACATCCGGTACTGCTTCTTCCTCCCCTCATCTGTCTTGTATTCCTCGGTGACGACCGAAATCCAGTCGCCTATAGCCAGGCTCCTGGGCAGGCCGAGCGGTTCCACACCGAAGGCATTGCGTGCAGCATTATGGCCGGCCAGGTATCCCGACATGATTGCCCCATCCACGCTGCCGTGACCCGCCTTCTCGCCACCGCAAAAAAGGTTTTCTATCCCCTCCGCCTGCAAGAAGCCGTTCCGTTCAGCGATATCGATATGCCCAATATGGTTCCACCCGCTCGCCCGCGGGTCCTCAACCTGGACGTTTTCGAAGCCAGGAACATGCCTCAATTTTTGTTGCGCCATATAGACTATCCCAAAGCATTTGGCCACGGCCCCGATGTCGCCCAGAAAGATGTTTTCTACGAAGTCCCTGGGACGAGAAGCACCCATGATAGCCACCTTGGAGTAGTCAACCAGGTGCTCGGGCAGGGGGATCTTGACCAGCCCCTCTTTCTCTACCTTCGCCTTGAGCCAAGGCGCAAGGGTATCTTTGTACAGCGCCACCGCGGAGCTCAAGACCCCGGGGGTCCCATCGGGCCTTGACCGGTGAAACACCTTTCCACCGGCTTTCTCTACCAGACCCTGGCGGTCTCCAAAAGAAGGGCATCTCACCAGGCACATTACGCAGCCCTTGCCATACTTGTGGCAAACTGCAACTCCTCCGCGTGTCCCGGTACAATCAACAAAGCTGTCACCCGGCACGGTACTTCCGTCTTGCAGCTTCACCCCTCTAATACGACCGTTTTCCCTTATGACGTCAATAGCACGGCTCTCAAAATGCACCTTTACGCCGGCACGAAGTACTATCTTGCCTATCAAGGGCTCCGCCAGCGCGGTGTTGAACAGGAAGGTGTGCCTCGCTGCAT
>JAUYGE010000031.1 GCA_030690705.1 Dehalococcoidia bacterium
CTCGATGCGGCCATACACCTCGCCCACCGGCGGACGAAGCAGGTAGGGCACGCGAGCGCGATGCAGACCGCCGGGCAACTGGGCAATAGCTTGCTCCAGGATGCGCACGCTCTCCCTCATCTCCTGAATCCTCACCCGGTAACGGTCATACACGTCACCCGCCGTCCCCGTAGGTATGTCAAAGGCAAACCGGTCATAGACAGAGTATGGGTCGCCGCGGCGAATATCCCACTTGACGCCGCTGGCGCGAAGGACCGGACCACTAGCCGAACTGTTTATCGCCAGGTCCGCCGGCAAAACGCCAACACCTTTGCTGCGCGCCAGCAGGATTTCGTTCTCAGCCAGGAGCTGGTCATATTCATCAATGAAATGAGGCATCTCCTGCACGAATCGCTTCAGAGCGGGGAGGAACTCCTCGGGTATGTCCTGGCTCACTCCGCCGATGCGCATGTAGTTGTAATTAAGGCGCTGCCCGCACACCATCTCAAAGAGATCAAGCAATTTCTCCCGCTCGCGGAACATATACATCAGAGGAGTAAAAAAGGCGCCCATATCGTTCAACATAAAGCCGACAGCCATCAGGTGGCTCGAGATACGCATCATCTCAGCCATGATAACGCGCAGGTATTCCGCCCTCTCCGGGACCTTTATGTCAGCCAGCTTCTCCACCGCCAGCACATAGGAGAAGTTATTGCTCATCGATGCAAGATAGTCCAGGCACCGGTCGGTCAAAGGTATGATTTGCTGATAGGTCCTGGTCTCGCTTATCTTGTCCATGGAGCGATGCAAGTAGCCGAACACCGGCTCCAGGTCAACGACCACCTCTCCATCGAGGGTCAACCTCATACGGAACACCCCGTGAGTGCTGGGGTGCTGCGGCCCCATATTCAGGATGAAGGGCTCAGTCCTTAAGACCATTCTAGAGGTAGTCCCTCCGCAACGGATGACCGTCGTAGCCGTCCCAGAGGAGGATGCGCTTCAGATTCGGGTGTCCGGAGAAAGTGACCCCGAGCAGGTCGTAGACCTCTCTCTCCTGATAATCCGCACCCCTCCAAAGAGAGAACACAGAAGGCACAGCCGGATTATCGCGGCCGAAGCACTTCGTCTTCAACACCAGGCTGTGATTGTGCTTCACAGAGCTCAGGTGGTACACCACCTCGAAGTAGTCAAATCTATCTACGGCGGTGAGGTTGTTGAGGTAATCAAACTCCAGGCCGGGCAGCGTCTTCAGCAGCTGCGCCACAGAAAAAAGAGACTCCCTATCAACCCAAAGGATGTTCTTGTCAGCTTCACACGAAATGCCGGGGAGATGGCCAGCGAGTTGCTGCGCAACCTGTCGGGCTTCCAGAGCCGTCGTCACTTTTCCGACGGCCTCGCCGCTATACTGCCCCGCCCTATTTTCTTGTGCAGCAGTGAGATACCATAGAGAAGCGCCTCGGGCCGAGGAGGACAGCCGGGAACGTAGACGTCGACCGGTATGAGGCGATTGACGCCGGGCACCACACTGTAAGCGTCGGCAAAGGTGCCTCCGCTGATAGCACAGACCCCCATGGCTAAGACCCACTTCGGCTCCGCCATCTGCTCATAGAGGCGGACCACCTGGGGCGCCATCTTCCAGGTCACAGTCCCGGCGACGATCATCAGGTCTGCCTGACGGGGGGAAGCGCGGAAAAGCTCCATGCCGAATCTCGAGATGTCAAAACGTGACGCCGCCGTGCCTATCATCTCGAAAGCGCAACAGGCCAGACCAAAGCCTATGGGCCAGGTGGAGTAGCGCCGTCCCCAGTTCAACACCGCATCAACGGTGGTGGTGATGATGTTTCCCTCGACCTCCTCAGCCAACCAGGCATCGGGGTCCGAGATCGGTTTAAGGCTCCTTGCCTTCAACTCATTGACGCCCTCACCCTCCACCCTGTCCAGCTCGCGCATGGGGTCAACTCCCCCGGCCAGGTTTTCTACTGCCATTCCAGAGCCCTCTTTTTCCAGGCATAAAGGTATCCCACCAGAAGAATGGCCACGAAGATAGACACCGCTACGAAAGCGGACAGCCCCAACTTGCGGATCCCCACAGCCCACGGGTAGAGGAAGATAACCAGAACGTCAAAGAGGACAAAGAGCAGGGCGTAGAAGTAGTAGCGGAAGTTGAACTGCACCCAGCTACGTCCGATGGTGCGCAGCCCGCATTCATAGGTATCGTTCTTCACGGGATTCGGCTTTCGACGCACCCACCCGATCCGTGTCAGGATGAAGGTAACCAGAGGCATAGTAGCAGCGAATACGAAAGAAAAGATGAGGAAGAGACCAATAGCGCCGAAATCTGCTAGCACAATAAACTCTTGTGTTCGGGCTGTTAAAAATGAATCGGGTTAATTTATCACAGCGCCGTTGCTGTGTCAAGGTTCGCGGGCTTGACCAGGACGAACGTGTTTCCAGTAGTAGGTCAGCAACCCGGCGATGCTCTTGGCATCGCAGATATCTCCTGTAGCTATGAGCCGAATGGCCTCCTCCGGAGAGACGCGCACCACCTCTATTTCATCGGTATCCTCAGCAATCAGACGGCTTGGCTTCAGGTCAGTGGCCAGAAAGAGATGAAGGTATTCCGTGCAATAGCCCGGGGCGGCGTAGAACCCTCCAAGCCTTTCCACCCTTCCCGGGAAGTACCCCGTTTCTTCTTGCAACTCACGCCGCACGCAATCTGCTGGCTGCTCGCCGGAGTCGATGCCTCCCGCTGGAATCTCCAGCAAGGCCCTCTCCGCCGCATGACGAAACTGACGCACCAGAAGGACATCTCCGCCCTCATCGACAGCGATGATGGCAACGCAATCGCCGTGCTCCACAATTTCCCGCGTCGACCTTCGCCCGCCAGACACCTCCACGGTATCCACGCGCAGACTAACGGCGCGGCCCTTGAACAACGTCTCTGTTGATATCGTTCTTTCCATAGCCGAAATGCTCAACCCTGGAACGCTTACGGTGTGGACTTGCCCGCCTCGCTGCTCGGGAAGCGGTAGATGACCGCCACTTCATCACAGTCCGGGAACTTCGGGCACCGGTAGCATTCGTTCCACACCTTCCGCGGCAGGTCCATCTTCTCCGCTCTCTGGAAGCCAGACTTGACGAAGAACTCCGGCTTATAGGTCAGGCAAAACACAGAGGCGATGCCTATCACCCCGGCCTCGTCCAGGCAGGACCTCACCAGCGCCCGCCCTACACCCTGACCCTGCCTTTCCTCACTCACCGCCAGCGACTTTATCTCGGCCAGGTCTGCCCAGTTCACATGCAGCGCCACACAGCCGACTATCTGGTTGTTCTCCTTCACCACAAAGTAGTCCCGGATAGCCTCGTATATCTCGCTGAGGGCGCGGGGCAGCATCTCGCCCCTTTCAGCAAAACAGTTAATCAGGCGGTGCATCTGGGGCACATCGCCGATCTTAGCCTTTTCTACTTTCAACTTTCCTGTTCCCCCGGAGTTTACTCTCCAACTGACTGTAGAACGCAGAGGGCGGCGCCAAGCGCAGGAAGCGCGTCACACTGGCGCTCCGCCTTATGACCACTCTGTCGTCATTTTGCAGCGTGCGGTCAATCTGCCCATCAAGACTGAGCAGGGCCGGACGGGTACTGCTCACCCTGAACTCGACCTGGCTATCCGGCGCCAGAACCAGCCCGTTGGACAGGCTCAGATGTGGCGCCACCGGTTGCATGACCAGGTCTCGCGACTGGGGATGCAGAATCGGCCCTCCCGCAGCCAGCGAGTAGCCCGTGCTGCCCGTAGCCGTGGCCAGGACGATGGCATCAACCTTCAAAGTCGTGAAAGGCTGACCGTCGATAACGACCTCAATATAGACCACTCTGGCTTGAGCGCCGCGCCCAACCACCACATCGTTCAGGGCCGTGAAGACCTGCCGGTGCCTGTTCCCTTCTTCTCCAGAAGGCCAGAGCTCTGCCTCCACCATGGCCCGCTCGTCCAGCCAGCCCTCCCCCCTCGCCAGGGAAGGCAGCTTCTGCTCCACTTCGGTAATATCCAACTCCGTCATGAACCCCAACCGGCCCATGTTGACTCCGACTATAGGTATGGAATGCGGCAATACAATGTGCGCTGCTCGCAGAATAGTCCCATCGCCGCCAAGGGATACTATCAGATCAGTGCCCTCGGCCAGATTCCTGGCCTTTTCCTCATCCCAAGCCGAGCTAACCCACGTGGATGCCCCGCTGCCACGCAAGAGCTGCTCTATTACAGCAGCCTCGGATGGAGCTGTAATTACTTTGGGGTGATATAGAACACCGATGCGCTTCATGGAAATCGCCCTGGTTGTCTGCTCGGGGACTCAGTTCGGAACAGTGTCCGGCAGAAGGGAAGTGTAGCACCAGCCAATCGGGGGTGTCAAGGAAAATATCCGTTGCTCTTTCTTTCCGGCCCCTCTATAATCTGTTGGACACAGTAGTCTTGGGGAGGGGAAAATGACCGAAAGCTATTCCTACACCATCCAACTCCAAAGTGGGACCAAGAGCCTGAATGCCTTTCTCGCCCGTCCGCTGGCGGAAGGCTCATACCCGGCCATCATAGTGGGACACGAGTGGGCCGGCCTGGTGGACCATCCCAAGACGGTGGCCATCCGCCTCGCCCGCGAGGGCTACGTTACTCTGGTGATTGACCTCTTTGGCGGCAAGAGGGGCCGCACCATGGACGAGTGCAAGGCTCTCTCCGAGTCCCTATCCGACTCTGAAGCCATGGCGGGGTACAGGTCCGGCTTGGAGTTTCTCAAGACCATAGATGCCCCTCCGCAGAAGCGCCTGGGGGCGCTGGGATTTTGTATGAGCGGTCGGCACATGTACCTCCTGGCCGGCCAGGCCACCGAACTAAGCGCCGTGGCCGTCTTCTACGGCAGACCACAGAATGCCCGGATTAGTGAAAAGCAGCCAGTCCACCCGATAGACGTGCTCCCCCAGATTCGTTGCCCCTTCCTGGGCATCTACGGTGAAGCTGACGTCTCCATCCCCACGGAACAGGTCGCTGCCGTCAGGGAGGTCCTGCGGAAACATGGCAAGACCTTTGAAATCTACACCTATCCTGGCGCACAGCATGCCTTCGGCAACGACACCAACCCCGAGCGATATCATCCCCAGGCCTCGGCCGACGCATGGTCGAAAGCGATAGCCTTCTTCAACAAGTATCTCAAGAGCTAGGTCGGAATAGAAATGAAAGGCCTGCTGACCTGCCCCGGGTGGGACACAAACAGGAAGAGAATATCCCGGAAGGAAGCTGCCTCCCTTTCTACCGTTGCCAGGCATGCGGGCAGCTCATTGAGGCCAAGAGTTGCTGCGTCTTCTGCGATTTCGCCGACCGGCCCTGCCCGGTAGGCCACAGGTCAACATGAATTGTTTCGACAGGCCAGCGTAGCTCAGAGGTAGAGCAGCGGTTTCGTAAACCGCTGGTCGATGGTTCGAATCCATTCGCTGGCTCCACTGACCCGGACTTCTGAACCCCCAAAGAATCCCTCAGAGCAAAGTCGCTTGCTGCCGGGGAACTCGCTGATATCCCCCGACTACAGTCCCCGGAGAAACTCGGGGCGAAGCGAAGATGAATCACCCTGCTCCAGGACATGTCTCAACTCATCTACCATCTTCTTCTTGTCCTGGGGGAGCCTGCCCCGGACCGACCAGTAGTTTGAGGCATGCATCGAACTGAAGAAGCAATTGGTAAAACTGGAGTTCTCAATCATCGTCAGCAACTCCCGGAGCGACTCAAACGGTGTGATCGGAACAAAGTGGCCCCGCCTCCATTCATCGTGCAGTGGAGTGCCGGGAACCAGAGTCAGAGTGAGAGCCCCGGCATACTCGGGGTCAATCTCACTCAGGACCCTGGCCGTTGCCAGGGCATGTCGCTCGCTCCCTGCCACACCACCCAGTCCCAGGATGATCGAGACGGAGAGTTGAATCCCCGCATGCCGCGCTTTCCGTCCCGCTTCAACCATCTCGCTGGAGCTAACCCCCTTCCCCACTTTCTGCAGAAGCTCGTCATCACCGGTCTCAAGCCCCACGAACAGGATGCCCAACTTGAGCCCGCTCAGCTCTCTGAGTTCGCTGGGGCTCCTCCGCAGGATATCCTGAGGAGTGGCGTACGCCGCTACTCTTCCCACGGAAGGTAGCTTCTCGCCCAGGTACCGGAGGACCTCGCACAACCCGGCGTAAGGATACACGAGAGCGTCGCTGTCCTGAAGAAAGACCCGCCTCCCATCCCACTCCCGGCTGGCGGCATACACCTCCGCCGGCATCCCTGGAAGGCGAAGGCCGCTGCCGGCATATAGCGCCACGGCGTCTATCTCCCTCCTGATATCCTCCACCTCCCTAATCTGCAGCTTCGCTCCGTAGTTACGGCAGAAGGTACACGAGTTGTTGGAGCAGCCGTTCGTCAAGGGCAGGAAGTAGCTCTGCCATTCG
Source organism: Dehalococcoidia bacterium (assembly GCA_030690705.1). Lineage (GTDB taxonomy): Bacteria > Chloroflexota > Dehalococcoidia > JAENJB01 > JAENJB01 > JAENJB01. The sequence goes on from JAUYGE010000031.1 coordinate 6,439, forward strand.
CTGGGGGGACGGACTATGTCAGGCCTCTCAAACTCCATGGAAGTGGACACCTTCAGTAGTTGGTCAGTATTTCGTTCGCCGCCACGCCCAGGCGGATTAGCTCATCCCGACTCTCGCTCGTCATCGCCTTCATCCCGCAAATCAAAGCCACAGGTTGACGGAGCGCTGCCAGAGCTTCCCTGAAATGCGCCTGCACATGGCCCGTCTTGCCATGCCATTCGCCCGTTTCCGGGCTGCTGAGCGTCAGCACGACCTCAATGCCGGACTGCTGCCAGTCTTTCATCTCATCCGCAAAAGGCACATCCCCGGCGCGGCGAGCTCCGTAGACGAGGGCCATCTTCCCGAAATCAGCCCGGCGATAAGAGACAGACCGCAGGACGCTACGCATGGGCGCGATGGCGCTGCCCACTGCCGCCAGCATGAAGTCGCGCCCGCGATACTGGTCTATGGGGAACCCTTTGCCCAGGGGCCCTCTGCCCTGGACCAGGTCGCCTTTCTTCACCTCAAACAAGGCCCCCGAAACGCCTTCTCCTTTTCGGATGAGAAAATCCAGACCATGACGGTCTTCGGGGGCCGAAGCAATGGCGAAATACGATTCTCCAACCCCCTCTATCCCCAGGACCGCAACCTGCCCGGGGACAAAGGGCCAGACCTCGTTCCCGTTCAGGGAAATCAGTCGCATCTGTCCCGTTTCCGCCCTCGCCCATTGAACATTGAGTGTCGCTGGCTGATTTTCCATCTTGCTCCCTCATATTATAGCCAAAAACAGGCCACCGGGTCTCCCCGAGAGCGGAATTCGGACGGTGTCCCCCGC
>JAUYGE010000039.1 GCA_030690705.1 Dehalococcoidia bacterium
CACCAAGCTCTTGCTCCTGCCGCATATTACAGCGCCGGGAAGGAGTAGTCCAGCAAGGGAGGGTGCCAGGAACGGCGCAGGCAGGAGGAGGTAGGGAGCCGTCTGCCTACCCCCTACCAGAGGTCCCAAAAGGGTGTGAACAGTGTTACCAGGTCTACCGGCTTCCCCCAGCAGAGTGGGTTTCGGCCGATGCGCTCCGCCACCTCTACCCCTGTGGTGTCTGCAAGGTACACTCTGGGGTCTTGTGATAGGCGTCCAAGGCCAGCGGTATTTGGAAGTATTCGGCCTTTCAGGTATAGAACCCCCGGATAAACTGCCCCATGATCAGCCTCCACGGCCTTGGCGAGGGGTATGGAACGAGCAACGCTACCCCGCCCCGTACGCTCTCCCGTTGCCATCCGGCCAACCTGCGTGTAGGTATCCAGGTCCAGCCCAGTCTCACCAACCAGGCGGTCGACCTCGGCCAAAGGCACCGGGGCTACGAAGGTGACTGTCACCGGGACCGGGACCGGTTCGGCGCCGCCTCGGCCGACAAGGTTCTGGATGCGTGCAGAGTTGGCCTGGAGATACCGCTCCGTGGCAGCGGGATCGTCCCAATTGACCGTCACGAGAGCGCGACAAGTGCCTGTCCATCTCGGGATCTCGATCATATACTGATATGGTGATGACAGTATTGGCAGACTAGGTCTGACGGTTACGAGATACCAATGGTCGCCCAGTTGCTCGCTCCTGGTCGCGTAGGGCAAACGAAGGTTCGGCACAGACGGCGGGTTACCATCCGACCGGAATAGAAGAGCAGACCCTCTGAGGAGGCCGCCCATGGGATAGAATACTATATGCAGGACGTCTCCCTCGCGATAGACCGTGATCGCCCGCTGTCCGGCGCCATTCGATACAGCCCTGGAGTACTCGGGTGGAAGACTCACCAATGAGAGGAGAGGCGCACCAGACCATAGCTCGCCGGATTCTACTCGCCTCACCACTTCCATACGCTGCGCATAGTGTGCCTGAAAATCACGCCGGTCGAGCGCCTCGTCCAGCGGCCCAAAGAGGATCATAGCCAGCGCCAGCAGATTGACCAGCAAGGACAGAGCAGCGAGGAAACGGTCCACGGCCCAACGTCTCACCAGATGAAAAAGGGATAAGACAAAAGCCCCAGCGAAGGCAGCAAGTGCCAGTATCAGGAACAAGCCCGAGGCGAGCTCGCCCGCCGCGTCCCAAATCCCCGCACCGAGGACCCGTGTAGACAGCAGCCACAGGCTGCAAAACAGCGAAACTAACAGTACCAGTAGGTGTTTGGCTCGCATGGTCTCAATGTACTACTGATTGCCTTCCTTGTCACTTGTGAAGTTCCACAGGACAGGTTGGCAAGGTTCGGCCGTTGATCACCAAGCCCGTGATTGTTGGCCCATACTGCTGCTTCCACACGAGAGATAACGCCTATACTCAAGCCAACGTCAAATCTATATGATCTCGGAGGTAGAGTCTGAGGCCTTGTCTCTCTCAAGCGAGCTCCACGTACATGACAGCCGGGTTGGCATGACGCGACTGTTGTATTCGCGATGATGTCTCCCTCTGCTTCTCGCGTCCGGGCTCCCAACTACCTGATCGACCGTGCGATGTCTATCGCCTGGTCGGGCATTAACCCGGCCTGTCTAAGGGAAAATTCAATGCCACCGTCTGTCCAGGTCAGAAATGGGCCGGAGGGCGAGCAGGTGAAACGTATGGCATCGACGCCGGGCCGTAAAGCTATGGTTTCTTCCTGACAAACGGTCTGCATCGGCTCACCATTCGGCATGACCCAATTCTTGGGCCGAAACCACGGCTCATCACGCACCGGTAGTTGTTGAAGATCGACCACGGCATGCCGTGACCAGCTTCTCGATTGGCCGTCATCACGCTGTTCAACCTTCCAGTAAGCCACGCGAACAAGAGGGGTTCCCCTATCTACCAGGCGACTAACGGTTACTGTAACGTCGTTTGGGTCGATACCGTCAGGCAATACAGACGGTAATCTGATCCGAAACCCTGCCTCTCGCTCCGCCTCTTCCGGCCTGAGCTCCTTGTATGACGGTTGCACGGTCCGTTTATCTGGAGGCATCAGGTCTTGGGGTACCGCTGGCGGTGGTGAGCCTGCAATCAGCTGCCACACCCAGCCGCCCTGATCCGCCACCGCTACGCCGACGCCGGCCAGGACCACTATGGTCAAAAGCGTCGCCGCCAGAGTACCAATTCT
>JAUYGE010000041.1 GCA_030690705.1 Dehalococcoidia bacterium
TGCCCCGGCCCGCGCCCTGGGCGCGCGAGACATCGAGAGCGGTGAGTGCCGCTTCGATGTCCTCCTCCTCGATGGCATGCAGGGCGACCTGGAAGCCAGCGCGGTTTGCCTGGAGCACCTGGCGGGTTAGCTCCTCCTGGGTAGGATTGAGCCGGCCGGTGGTCCGGTCGACCACAATCTTTACCGCGCCCAAGCGCAGGTGCTGGTCCCCGCTACGGAAGGCCAGTCCGGAGGCGGTGAACTGATCCAGGGCTTCGAAGCCGGGCATCATGGAAATTCTGCTTCGAATGTCGCCGCGTTCCTTCAGCCTCTGGAAAGCTTGCCATTGGGAGATGTCATTGGTTACCGACGCATCCTGAAATGTGGTGATGCCTCGGGAAAGATTAAGGTGGTTGGCGAGCCTCACGCCCCGGTGCAACTCCTCTTCGGCGAGCGGCGGTATGATAGATTCGAGTAGCCCGTTCATCTGGAAGAGCAGTCCTGTCGGTTCCCCCGAGCCAATCTCGCGGTCAATGAGTCCTCCTGGAGGGTCTTCAGTCTCGGAGCCAATGCTGGCCATGGAGAGGGCCAGGGTGTTCAGCACGCAGGCGCGGCCGGTGCGGTGGAGCAGCCTCACCGGGTGGGTGGTGGTAGCTTTGTCGAGGTCCTGGCGCGCAGGGTGGCGTTTCTCTGTCAGGCGGGACTCGTCGTAGCCAACGGCGGTGATCCAGTTGCCCGGTTGTGTGCGGGCGGCGGACGCCTTGATGGTCTCTACGATTCCGCTGATGCTGTGCACGGAAGCGGGGCTGGAGTCGATGCTGAGCAGCCTCCGCACCAGGGAGAAGAAATGGCAGTGGGCGTCATTGAAACCCGGGACGATGGTCCTGCCCTGGCAGTCGATGACGCGACTGCTGGGGCCGCAGAAGGTGGAGACGTCGTCCGGCGCTCCCAGCCCGAGGACCCTTCCGTCTTTGACAGCTACCAGGGCTGCCCTCGGCTTTCCGCGGTCCATCGTGAGCACGTTGGCATTGCAGAGGACCAGGTCTGCATCGGAACTGGGAGCCATCGGTTTCTACGCGCGGTAGAGCTTGTCGAAGAAACCTTCCTCGTCCAACTCCCGTGTGTAGTGGAGGTCCCACATCGACAAGGGATTCAGGCTCTTGACCTCGGGATGCAGAATGAGCGCGGCCTGGTAGACGTTCTGAATGGCTTGTGTGGTGGGGTAAAGCTTCTTCTCCATAAGTTCTACGATATCGTTGTAGAGGTGCTCTATGAGTTCATCGTCGTCGAGTTGGAGCCTGGTGCTCTTGCCCAGCCTGGCTTTCATGATGCGGAAAGCTTCCTTCTTGTCCGTCCTGAACCGGTGGATACCGGCGGAGAGGGTCTGGACCACTCGCTTTACAAGGTCGCCGTTTTCTCTGGCGAAGGGCGACATGGTGCAGACAGTCATGCCGCAGACCATGGGCACGGCCGGCGTCTCCAGGACCCTCAGCCCCATCCTGCGGGCGCGGAGGTCAAAAGGGGAGCTCAGCAGCGCGGCGTCAATCTTCTTGTCATAGATGGCTTGAAGCTCGGCCATATCGTTGCCTTCGATGGGAACGACCTCGACGTCCTTTGCCAGGTCGAGTCCGGCCTGCATGGCACAGAGCCTCTTGGTGAGAGATGGATGGCTGTCGCGGGCGGGTCCAAAAGTTATCCGCTTGCCCTTCATGTCCTTGAGCGAGTTGATGCTAGGCTGCCAGGTCACCAGCCTGTCGAGTGACCAGTTGGTTGCCTGGGCCATGTAGATGAGGGGGACTCCCTTCACCCGGTCGGACATGGGGACGATGTGGTTGCCGATGATGAACTGAATCTCGCCCCGCAAGAGGAGGTCCTCCGCTATTTCGGACGTCTGCGCCAGTGTCAACTCTGCCTCCAGTCCGAACTGCTGGTAGAGTTTGTGCTCCTGGATAATCGAGATCACGGGTAGCTGGTAGCCGCTGGGACGGTAGGCGAGTTTGGCCTTAAGCATCGTTGCTCCTCTCCCTTTTTGTAGCGCTTCATCTTAAATGTGGTACGCTTTTATAGCACAAAGGCACCAGCAATACAATGGGAGATTGTGTTCCGATCTCTCATTCCTGCTATGTTCTTGATGCTTTCTGTGTTATAATGGGCGGCGCTTTTGACCCGGCACGATATTGACTGAGGCAAGGTTGCTTACTGGAGGTACTTTGTTGCGCGACTATGAGTTGGTCCTGATAGTAAAGCCTGAGGTGCAGGAAGAGGGCGTGAAGGTTATTCTCGACAAGGTCGGCCAGACGCTGGCAGCCCGTGGGGGCAGCATAGACGAGACAACCCCGTGGGGCAAGCGAAGGCTGGCCTACCCCGTGAAACACTATCGGGAGGGAAACTATGTCTTGTTGAAATGTAAGCTGTCCCCGGACTCGGTCGGCGACATTGAGACAAGCCTCAAACTTTCTGAGGACGTGTTGCGCCACATGCTATCGAGGGCTTGAGGGAGATTATCGTCTCTCCTCTGCAGGGGGGAAAGGAGTTTCAGGTCAATGGCTTACCTTAACAGAGTGATGATTATCGGGAATGTGGGGACGGACCCTGAAATGCGTTTTACTCCCAACGGCAATCCAGTGACCTCCTTTAGTGTGGCTACTAACCGCACTTATAATACGCCAGAAGGAGGGAAGAAAGAGGAGACGGAGTGGTTTTCTGTGGTGGCTTGGAACAAGCTGGCGGAGAACTGCAACCAGTTTCTGGGAAAGGGGAGGCTGGTCTATGTGGAGGGCAGGCTGCGCACTCGCAGCTGGGAAGGTCAGGATGGCCAGAAACACTACAGGACCGAGGTCATAGCCAGTCAGGTGCTGTTTCTTGATAGAGAGGTGGCTTTGCGGACTCCTTCTGAGGCGACGCCGGAGGAGGGCCAGCCGGAAGAGGTAATCCCCTAGCGCGGATGATTTGGGATCTAATCCCCGCTAGTTAGTGAGAAGGAGAAAATGCCTAGACTTGTAAAGCCCTACAAAAAGAGAGAAGGGACTGGGAGGTCAAGTAGTGGGAGGCCGGGTACTGGAAGGCCGGGTGGTGGAAGGTACGTGCGGAAGAAGCGTCCTTGTCCGTTCTGTGTTGAAAAAGGCAAAGTGATAAGCTATAGGGATGTTGCCGGTTTGCGGCGTTTCATGTCGGAGCAGGGCAAGATCGAACCCCGCCGCCGCACCAGCGCCTGTGCCAGACATCAGCGTGTCATTGCCGCAGCCATAAAGAAGGGACGTTCTCTGGCCTTGCTGCCTTACACGGGGACTCATCTCCGCGTATTCGGAACTGCTGAGTTCGCCCCCGCACCGGAGCGGCCAGCGCCGGCGCCTCCGGTCCTGCCACAGACCCAGCCGCAGCAAGCATCCTCCTGAGCCTATGTGAAGTCCCACGTTGCGAGAGGGTTGACGGGAAACAGCCAGATTGACGCTCTTGGAGGGCGTTAAGTATAATCGGCGATAATTCTAGCAAGGAGCACTCAACTGCCGAAGAGAACTTATCAACCGAAAGTCCTTCACCGCCAGCGGATTCATGGTTTTCGTGCGCGAATGAGCACGCGGGGCGGCATTAGGGTCTTGAAAGCCAGGCGTAACAAGGGCCGGCACAAACTTGCGGTCTAGCCGTTGACTGATGGCGATTCGCTCTCTCTCCCGGCGAGGGTGTCAGATGGTGGGAAGGGCCGTTGTGTTTTCTTGTCCTTGACTAGAAGGGCTGACTTCGCCAGAGTCTACCGCGAGGGTAGGTCGTGGGCTAACAGCTTGCTGGTACTGAGAGCGCTGCATAATGGCCTGCCCTGTAATCGCTACGGGCTGGTGGTAAGCAAGAGTGTTGGTGGGGCGGTGGTGCGCAACCTTTTGAAACGTCGGCTGCGAGAGTCCCTGCGGGTGATGTCTCTGCGCCAGGGATGGGATGTCGTCTGTATCGCCCGGTCAGGGTCAGCCTCGGCCAATTATCCACGGTTGAAGCAGGCTCTGGACGAATTGCTGGGAAGAGCCCGTTTTCTGGAGCGAAGACTGTGAAGGAACTGGCCCTGGGATTGATCAGGGTTTATCAGAACACGATTTCAAGAACTACGCCTTCTTCATGCCGCTACCTGCCCTCGTGTTCGCAATACGGCTACGAAGCCATCAAAAAGTTCGGCCTATTGAGGGGCGGGGTGCTGACGGTCAGGAGGCTGTGTCGGTGCCATCCGCTTTCCGGCGGTGGCTACGACCCGGTGCCCTAGTGGGCAGCTCTGGAGGCAGACAAGCTAGATGAAGTATTACCTTGTTGCGTTTCTACTCCTGATTGGCATTCTGATTGCTGGCTGCGCCGGTCCGTCGGCGGTGTCGTCGGGTGGCACCGTCTCCGGTGAGACGCTGTATTTTGTGTCATCGAGCGGCTCGCTGGTGGCAATGGACGCGTCTAACGGGAACAGGCTCTGGAGCCTGGCGTTGGAGGGGTTGCAGCCTCGGGCTACCGGTGGGGCGTGCTCAGGCCCGGTTACGGTAAAGCCGGCGGTGTATGGAGCGCCTCAGGTCGATGGAGACCGCATATATGCTGCCGGCTACAGCGGTCAGCTCCAGGCGGTGAACGCCACTACCAGGACGGTGGCCTGGAAGTATCCCAGGGAGGGTAAGGATAGAGTGGGTCCCCTGGTGGGCAGCCCGGTGATAGCTGAGGGGAAAGTGTTTGCCGGGTCGTCAGATGGGAAGGTCTACATGTTGGATGGGGTGACGGGTGAGGTACTGGGGGAGTTCATCACCGGTGGCAAAGTCTGGGCGACAGTGGCTGTTGCCGATGGCATTCTCTATGTTGGCTCTTTTGACAAGAAGGCATACGCTTTCAATATTGCCACTAAAGAGAAGTTGTGGGAATTCGAGACCGGCGGCGCGGTGGCTGCTAGCCCGGTTGTGTACGAGGGCCTGGTGTACGTGGGTTCTTTCGACAGGGACCTCTATGCTTTAGGTGCGAAGGATGGCAAGGAGAAATGGCGGTTCAGTGCTGGAAACTGGTACTGGGGCCGGCCGGTAGCCCACAAAGGCGTCGTCTATGTGCCTTCTCTCGACCACAAGGTATATGCGTTGAGGGCTGCCAGCGGAGAGAAGCTGGCCGAGTTTGACGGTGGTTCGCCCGTCTCATCTTCGCCGGTCGTCGTTGGCGATAACGTTGTGTTCGCTACTGAAAAAGGTACTGTCTATCTCATCGATACCGGGACCATGGGCTGGAGGAAACTGTACCAGACGGTTGGTCACATAAGATCGCCACTCTTCGCCAGGAACGGGGTGGTGTATGTGCAGACTCAGGATCGAAACCTCCATGCCGTGGAAGCTCAGAGCGGCAACAAGCTGTGGGCGGTCCAGACAAACTAGTTAGGGGCGAATAGTAGAGTTGTTAGAGATCTGGAACACCTTCATCCAGGAGCCAATGATAAACACGCTGGTGGTCCTGTACAGCGTGTTGTTTGGCAACTTCGGCGTCGCCATAGCAGTGTTCACTATGCTGGTGCGGTTGGTGATGTTGCCGCTTACCTTGAGGCAGTTGAGGTCCTCCAAGGCCATGTCTGACCTTCAGCCGAAGATTAAGGAGCTTCAAAAGAAGTATGCCAAGAGTAAGGACAAGCTCTCCCAGGAGATGATGAAGGCATACAAGGAGGCGGGGGTGAATCCGCTGGGCTGTCTCGGCCCAATGGTGATTCAGTTTCCCATCTGGATTGCCCTGTACCAGTCTGTTATCGGGGTCCTGGCCACTACACCGGAGCAGTTGCTCAACCTCTCACAGCGGCTTTACTCATGGCCAATAGTGTATCAGGCTATACCCTTGAAAGAGGAATTCCTCTGGCTGAACCTGGCCGAACCGGACCCAACACGCTTCGTGTTGCCTGTCCTGGTGGGAGCCACCATGTGGGTGCAGCAGAAAATGGTCTCTGGCCCGGGAATGGACCCCCGCCAGCAACAGATGAACAGCATGATGCTCTGGATGATGCCCGTGATGTTCGCGTTCTTCACTATGCAATTCCCGAGTGGACTGGCTATCTACTG
>JAUYGE010000042.1 GCA_030690705.1 Dehalococcoidia bacterium
AAGTGTACAGCACAATGTTTGCTTTGTCAAGACAAACATTGTCATTATTATCGGTCAATACTTGCGAAGACCGCTATTAAGGGTCGTGCAAAGCCGAAAGAGGGCTCGCGCGGGCGCTTTTAAGGAATAATAGAGGAAAAAATTGGCTACGCCTTTTGAGGAAATATTCATCAAATGTCCATTGTCCAGCTAGCACACACCAGCATGCGCTAATCTATTGGTACAACAATGGAAAGAGGCACGGCAATCCAGAGGGTGTGGACGATGCCTGGGAGCACAAGATGCCATAACTCGACTGCAGGAAGGTCAAGCAGGCGCGATCTGGAGCGCCTGGGCGCGTCGGGGATACGAAAGTGTGGCCTGCTACTGGCCCGCTGCTTCTCCCGATTTCAGTGCTCGCAGCACTTTCTCCGGTGTGATGGGCAGGTCGGTAACGCGCACTCCCACTGCGTCCCAGATGGCGTTGGCGATGGCCGCAGCCACAGGCACATATGGGAGCTCTCCGACACTCTTGGCCCCGAATGGACCGTCATCATCCAGTTCCTCAATGATGCTAGGCTCTATGTTGGGCACGTCTACCGCCGTGGGCATCCGGTAGTCCATAAGAGAGTCGTTCGTCACTCTCCCTCCGTCAAAGGTAATGCGCTCGGTCAGGGCGAAGCCCAAGCCGCTAGCCGCTCCCCCTTGAATCTGGCCTTCCACGCCTAGAGGATTGATAACCTGGCCTACATCCTGGGCGGCCACCAGTCTCAGTACCCGGATATCGCCCGTTTCCCGGTCCACTTCCACCTGCGCCACTTGAGAGGCATAGGTGTGTCCGAGAAAGGAAGTCCCGGCAATGCCCTCGGTGTATGAGGGGTCGGTGGCGGGCATAAGGCGGTCTTGAGAAGCAGAGCCGATGAGAGGCCCCTTCCCTTTGCTCATGACGAGGGAGCTAATGGCGACGGCCTTTTCCGGGGAACCCTTCACCCGTACCTGGCCATTGACTAACTCCAGGTCGTCTGCCTTAGCCTCCAACTGGTCGGCGGCCCGCTCCAGAAGCTGGCTCCGTACGTTCTCAGCGGCCATTTTGACTGTTAGTCCGGCGGTGAAAGTCTGGCGGCTGGCCCCTGAGGGCCCCTCATATGGGGTGGCATCCGTATCCGAATAGTTGCGTGAGATGCTGGACATGGGAAGGCCCAGCACTTCGGATGCTATCTGGACCAGGGTAGTGTGTGTACCTGAACCATGCTCTACGGCTCCCGTGATAAGTACGGCGGTCCCATCCTCGTTCATTTTCAGAGCAGCGCTGGACGGGCCCGTGCCACTATGCCACTCGCCGCAAGCCATCCCCCATCCTATCCCCTCTTTCTTAGGTCGTTCTCGCCACCTGGACACCTCCGCCGCCCGCTCCAGCGCCTGGCGAATGGAGAGGTTGTGTAGCTTCTGTCCCGTAGGGGAAATATCCCCATCCACAAAGGCGTTCTTCAGCCTCAGGTCCACGGGGTCCATGCCCAAACTATTGGCCATAGTCTCCATCATGGACTCCATCGCAAAAACAACCTGGGGAGAGCCAGGAGCTCGGCAGTTGCCAAAGCTAGTCTTATTGGTATAGACGCAATAGCCATCGAGACGCACGTGGGGGATGCGATAGACCCCCTGCAAGGCGGCCGTCTTACCCACGACCCGGGGGCCGGTGTCGGCATAGGCCCCAGAGTCTAAGACTACTCTGCCCTCTAGAGCCACCAGGGTGCCATCCCTCTTTATTCCCACCTTCATCTCTATCAGACTGGGATGTCGGGGATGGACGCAGGCGAATTCCTGGCGCCAGCTCAGTTCCATCCTCACCGGGCGGCCGGTCCGACGGGCCAGCAAAGAGGCAAGGGGCTCCAGGGCCGCACTCCCCTTTCCGCCGAAGTCACCACCCAGGTAGGGAGTTATAACACGCACTTGGGACATGGGTATCTTTAGAGCTTGGGAAAGCTCCTGTCGAGCGCGGAAGGCCCCTTTAACGGTAGTCCAAGCGGTTACCTTGCCGGAAGGGTCTACCGACGCCAGCGAGGTATGAGGCTCGATATAGCCCTGGTGCACCGCCGGCGTTTGGAAACGCTCCTCGAAGACCAGGTCAGCTTCTGCCCAGCCTTGCGCCATGTCACCATGATGGATTTTCACATGGGTGCATACGTTGCCGTAGCGGGCAGTCTTGAAGTTAATGGCGTAGGATAAGAGGTCCTCGTGGATGATGGGCGCCTCCGGCTTCATCGCCTCTAAGGGATCGAAGACTGCCGGCATCTCCTCGTATTCTACCTGGATAAGGTCGAGGGCCTCTTCAGCAATATCTGGGTCCGTTGCGGCCACCGCCGCAACATACTCACCCCGAAAACGGACCTTGCCGGTGGCGATGACGGGCTGGTCTCTGAGGAGAGGGCCCAGCCTAACGCCAAGGGTATCATGCTCAGTGATGACGCCCCGGACCCCCGGCAGCCTTAGCGCCCGGCTCACATCAATATGGGCGATGTGGGCATGGGATAGGGGGCTCAAGAGTACCTTGCCGTGGAGCATCCTGGGGACATGAATGTCGCCGGTGTAAATTGCCGACCCAGTAGCCTTGTCTAGGGCATCTACCCTGGGCAATGCTTTTCCCACTGTCTGGTATGCCATTGACGTTACCTCCTGGCACAATGGTTGGGGCCTACCTTAGCCTCCGAGTTGATCCTTTAGACGCCTGGGATGTGGTATATGGTAGCGCAGGCGAGCGCGCGCGTCAAGCGTCCATGTGATCTTAGGGTCTTTCATAACAACCCCCAAACCCGCCAGAGGCGGGTTGAAGGAGCGCCTTCTGCGTCCGCCTGAGGCGGGCCAGGATATGTTGGTGGGTAGTGCACGCTGAGGGATAGAGAAGCATCTCAGAGCTTGTGATTTTTTCACCGGCCTGTGCCATCCGCCAGGGTTTGATGAAAACAGCAGATGCCATATCTTATGGTCGCGTTTTCGGTGAACTTGTGGTATAGTAGGAAGGAAGTATGCTACCGGAGATGAATCGTGAGCCAGATATCGCTGCCTAACCTGCCTGATCCCGTCATACCGCCCCCATCGGCTCCGGCCACACCAGCGACGGCCCGGGTCTACCGTCCCGTACGGAACCAGCAGGAGTGGGTGGCGCAGGATCTGGACAGCCTGCTCCCCCAAGACCACCAAGCCCGGGCTGTCTGGGCCGTGCTGGAGGGGATGGACTTGGGCGCCTTCTACGCCAACATCAAGGCGGTGCTGGACCGGCCGGGGCATCCCGCCTCCGACCCGCAGGTGCTCCTGGCGCTGTGGGTCTACGCCACGGTGGAAGGGGTAGGTAGTGCTCGTCAGTTGGACCGGCTCTGTCACGAGCACGCCGCCTACCGCTGGCTGCGGGGTGGCGTGCCCGTCAACTACCATATGCTCTCCGACTTCCGGGTGGCGCGCCGTGCGTCCCTGGACGACCTGCTGACCCAGATCGTGGGGTGTCTGCTGGCGGGTGATGTGGTCAGCCTGAACCAGGTGGCGCAGGACGGGATGCGGGTACGCGCCAGCGCCGGGGCTGCCTCCTTCCGGCGGAAGGAGACGCTGGAGCGCTGTCTGGAGGAGGCCAAGGAGCAGGTACAGATGCTGGCCCAGGAGCGGGAGCATCCGGAGCCGGGCGTGACCAAGCGTCAGGAGGCGGCGCGGGAACGGGCCGCTCGGGAGCGGGAGCAGCGGGTGGCCGAGGCGCTGGCGTACCTGCCCCAGGCCAAGGAGCGGCAGCAGCGGACCCGGGCCACGGACGAGCGAGAGAAGGTGACCGCGCCGCGGGTCTCCACCACGGACCCGGAGGCGCGGGTAATGAAGATGCCCGATGGGGGGTTCAGGCCCGCCTACAACGTGGAACTGGCCACGGTGAAGGCCGCGGGAAAGGCCCACGGCGTCATCGTGGGGGTTGCGGTGACCCCAGAGGGCACGGACGCAGCCCAGGCCGTGCCCATGGAGGAGCAGGTGCAGGAGCGGACGGGGATGCATCCCCAGGACTACTTGGTGGACGGCGGGTTTGCCTCCCGGGAGGCGATCACGACCCTGGCGCAGCGCGGTATCACGGTCTATGCCCCGGTGCGGCTGCCCCGGAACAAGCCGGAGGAGGAGCGCTACCTGCCACGGGAGGGCGATAGCCCGGAGGTAGTGGCATGGCGGGAGCGCATGGCCACCACGGAGGCCAAAGCGGTCTACAAGACCAGGGGCGCCCTGGCGGAATGGGCGAACGCCCAGGTACGCCACTTGGGGGTCTCCCAGTTCACGGTGCGGGGGGTCGCCAAGGTCACCACAGTGATGCTGTTGATAGCGGTGACCCACAACCTCTTGCGCTGGCTGGCCTGGACCACCTAGTGAGGACCACGGCAGGCGGCGCACGGCGGGCAGGCCCGCGGGCGCCAGGGGCGCCGGAGCAGCGAGGAGTGCGAGCCACAACCGGGCGCCGCTGAGACGAACCCGGTCGGCCCAGGCGATCTGAATCATGAGATTGACGTCAGACACATTAAACTCACAGACTCTCAGCGCGTCTTCTAGACCCTTCGCTGCGCTCGGGGTGACAGCTTTCACTTGGGGCGAAATCCCGCACCGATTGGGGTAATCGTGCTACGGGTGATATAAGGTCTATTCTCAAGGTACCGGTCGGTTATTTGGCAGCCTGTACAGCCAAGAAGATGCGCTCCAGCGCCTGCGCTGCTCCATCCTCTTGAAGAGAACCTGTGACCCACTCGGCCGCGGCTTGTACCTCCAGCGGGGCATGTGTCATCGCGATACCCAGACCGGCCCACTGGATCATCTCCAGGTCGTTTAGGCCATCGCCCAGGGCTACGGTCTCTTCCTGGGGTATATGTAGATAGCTGGCTAAAAATGCTAACGCAGTGCCTTTGTTGCACTCAGAGTGAGCGATCTCACAAAACATGGGGAGAGACTTGGTGATATACAGACTACTGCCGAAAACTGCCCGCAGTTCTCCCATGACGTGGTCTATGGTGGCCTCCTCGCTGACGATTACAACTTTTGTAGGTGGCGATTTCAGAAAGGCCAGCAGGTCACCTACAGGATGAAGCGGCACTCTGGCGATTCGTACGTAGCGCTCGGCTTCGGGCGTGATCCTCTCCACATAGAGCTCATCGTCTACGTAAGCATTGACATGTAGGCCCCAGTGACGCGCCATCTCGATAACCTGTCGGGCCTGTTCCAGGGGCACGGGCCGATGGAATAGGACCTCTCTGGATATGGGGTCCCGGACGAGGGCCCCCTGGTAACAGATAAGGGGTAGAGTGATTTCTAGCTCTTGTGCGAAGGGCAAAGCCGATTGGAACATGCGACCGGTGGCCAGAGTCACCAAGACGCCGATCTCCTTCACTCGTTGTATTGCCCGCTTCGCCTTGGAGGAGAAGACCAGGTCCCGACCCAGCAGGGTGTCATCCAAGTCCAGGGCTACCAGGCGATAGGGCAACCGGTGGCCGTCGTCAGGCCGCAAGTTCTATCACCACTACTCTGTCCAATCCGGCCAGGTCCTTTACTACCCTGGCGCTCGCTCCGAGCATAGCTGCGGCGGCGGCCCTGGTCACGTCGGCTCCTTGATCGGCCCCTATTTCCAGCATGATCGCGCCTCCCGGCCTCAGCCGGCGTGGTGCTTGGGCCAGGAGACCGCGGATAAGGTCGAGCCCGTCGCTTCCTCCGTCCAGCGCCATCCGCGGCTCGTATAGCGCTATCTCAGGAGCGAGGGCAGCTAGGGCGGACGTAGGGACATAGGGAAGGTTGGCCAGAATGACATCCACCGGCTCTGGTAGGGGCTCCAGAAGGTTGCCCTGGAGGAGCAGGACCCGGTCCTGCACGCCGTGGCGCAGGCAGTTGAGGAAGGCCACCTGGAGGGCCTTCGTGGAGGAGTCCGCGGCGTACACCCTGGCCTCCGGCAGGTGATGTGCCAGGGCCACAGCGATAGCCCCGCTGCCGGTCCCGATATCCGCTAATACAGGGGCCTGGGTGCCATGCTGCGTTAGAAGCCTCAAACACTCCTCTACCAAGGTCTCCGTCTCAGGACGGGGTATAAGGACACGCTGGTCCACGTAGAAGTCCAGGGCGAAGAATTCCTTAACCCCGGTGATATAGGCCAGGGGCTCGCGCCTCTCCCGCCGGTCCAAGAGACACTTGTAGGCTTCTGCGTCTTCCGCGTCTACCGGCTCATCTCTGTGGGCATACAGGTAGGCTCGTGACGCGTCAAGCACGCGCATTAGAAGTACT
>JAUYGE010000045.1 GCA_030690705.1 Dehalococcoidia bacterium
CCGGAGTTCTCCGGTACACCCGACCGCCTGCGGGTGAGGATAAACCACTGCAACGCCCAGGAAGCCAGGGAGAAGCTGGGTCGCCCGAGGTTCCCGTGTCAAGTCGTGGGACTGTCCCACTTCAACAGCATCATCAGAGCGGTGGACCAGGAGGTGGAAGTGAAATGTCTGGTCTGCCCGCCAGACCCCCTGATGGGCAACTACTGGTGCGAATGGGAGCTAACGCTCAGGCCGTCTAGCCCTTAGACTCCCCGCGGCGCATCCATGGCGGCACATCATCCCCTTCCCGAACGCGGAGTAGCATCTCCCTCCCCCGAGAGAGCCCCCGGATAATGCGAGCCACCGCCACCACGGTCTGGGCGAAGGCCACAGGCCCGCCCCCATTTCCGGAGCCGTTCCCTGAGGAAGGTATTAACAGGAGCCTCCCGACGCGCCATTCTCCCCGGAAATCGTAGGGCAAGTAGGATAGCACCCCCGGGAACAAGCCGCGGCGGAAACGGCGGCCCGAGGTGGCAACCCTGAAGCGACAGTCGAGCATCACCCGCCCGTGTTCCAACAGGCGCAGAGCGATGTCAGCGTCCTCCCCCTGCGTGACAACGGGGTTGAACCCGCCTGCGGCCACGAAGGCCTCCCTTTTGACGGCCATATTCACCCCGAAAAGAGGCCTATGGCCGATGAAGAGGCCATAAGTCGTCCATATCGGCGCAAGACCATACTTGAGGGCAAACCGGGGCAGAAAAGGACAATCGTCGAGGGAATTGTGAAGGCCGCCGAAGGCCACCAGCCCGGGGGTCACCTGAAAAGCGCGGTAGATATGTGAGAGCCAGTTGGATGGCACCACGGTGTCGGCGTCGGTGGTGGCAATGATGTCACCTCGAGCCTCGGCGAAACCCGTCTGGCGGGCGGCAGCAGCAGTCCTCCTGGTCTCGGTCAGAACGCGAGCGCCAAAGGAGCGGGCAATCTCCGCAGTCCGGTCCTCGCTGCTGTTGTCCACCACGATGATTTCGTAGCTGCCCCGGAAATCCTGGTTCCTGATAGCTGCCAGACACGAGGAGATATACTGCTCCTCATTGTAGGCAGGCACCACTACCGAGATTGCAAACTTATTCATCGTTCACTAACCGTCAGCCTCTTTCCTTGAAGGCGCCGAGACGAAGAGGATGAACTTCCTCATTAACCCCTCTTACTTCAAGCCACCGTATAATTTACTACAATCCCGCTCTACAACGCAATACCCGGGCCGTTTGTCATCCCGCCGGCCCCACCGATATTGCTGGCTACTCCACCACAAAGAGGGACATAAGATAGCCTGGTTCTGGGCAAACCCTCCAGGGAGAGAATATTCCACCTCAGGCACGTCGTTGCTTTCCTTTCCCCTGGTGAGGGAGGGGTCTTGCCTTAAATGTCATTCTGAGGAGCGAAGCGACGAAGAATCTCTGGGTGGGGTTAGTGTTGCACAAATAGGCCCCACCACTCCGAGATCCTTCGCGTAGCCTGCCCTGAGTACGGGCATGCCTGGGAGAGATTCTTCGCTCCGCTCAGAATGACAGTAGGCGAAGGGCTCAGAGCCTGCCCTGAGTGCAACGAAGGGATGACACTGGGGCGGCACTCTTGGGGCAAAGCCCCTGAGGGGAGAGGAAACATGTTTGGTGCGTTTCGCGGGAGCCTCACCTTTACTGTGCTTGACTAATATGGTCAGCTGAGTATAATTATTTATTCGCCTGTTCGATTCTCCTCAAAAAACTTTGTGTCAGGACTGAAAGCAGGATGCGTGTTATCGCCGGTGCAGCCAAGGGACGTGTCTTGAAGGTCCCTCGCGTTGCCGTCCGCCCGACCACCGGACTGGTCAAGGGAGCCCTATTCGCTATCCTGGGAAGCAAGCTCCAGGACGCCCATGTGCTGGACCTTTATGCCGGCAGCGGGGCGCTTGGCATAGAGGCATTGAGCCGGGGTGCGGCATGGGTGGACTTTGTGGAGCAGGAACCGCGTTCCTGCACTGTCGTCAGAGAGAACCTCAAAGCTACAGGACTGGAGACGCAAGCTCACGTTCACTGCTGCAAGGCGGCCCGGGCGCTGACGTTTCTGGAGAAGAAGTATGATGTCGTGCTGCTCGACCCTCCATATGCTGACCCTTCGTTGGATAGTATGTTGGCCCAGATAGCAGGCTCTACGGTGGTAAAGCCCACGACCGTGCTGGTTGTAGCTCACTCCAGCCGCCGCCGGCTTGGCGATGCCTACGGTCCGTTCGCTAAGGCGCGCGAGCGTTGTCACGGGGATACCTGTATCTCTCTTTTCAAGGGGGAGGTCTCCTCTTGAAGGTAGCTATCTATCCGGGTAGCTTCGATCCGGTCACCAACGGGCATCTCGACATAGTCACCCGGGCCGCCAGGCTCTTCGACAAGGTGGTGGTGGGGGTATTCGATACTCCTGCCAAGGCTCTCCTCTTCTCCACGCGAGAGAGGGTGTACCTGATGAGAGGAGCGGTCGCCCATCTGACCAATGTGGAGGTCAAGACTTACTCCACCCTGACGGTCGACTTCGCCCGGAAGGAGAAGGCACCATTTCTCGTGAGGGGCCTCAGAATGGGCTCCGACTTCGAGCGGGAGTTCGAGATGGCCATGATGAACAAGCAGCTGGCGCCCGGCGTGGAGCTGGTGTGCTTGATGGCCAGCGCCGAGTTCCAGTTTCTCAGCTCAACGCTACTGAAGGAGGCGGTCCAGTTCGGGGATAGCTCCAAGGTGGAGAATATGGTGTCCCCGGCTGTTCTCGCCGCCCTGAAGAGGAAATTCGGCCCTAGCGCCGCAAGAAAAAGTTAGAGGAAAGGCAGGAGACCATGTCATACAAGATTACTGAATCATGCATTAGCTGCGGGGCG
>JAUYGE010000052.1 GCA_030690705.1 Dehalococcoidia bacterium
TGTACTATATAGGCGTAAATCCCCCAGAGAACTACTGCAGCCAGGAAAAAGACCAGAACGTAATAACCCTTGCTGGTCCGTGTTAGAGGGTTAAGTACGGCAGCTTCCAAACGCTGGCGAGGGCTCTGGACCGTCCCTCTCTTCATTTGATGATATCCTCCCCAGGCCACATACCGGGCCTTATCTTAGGTTCTTCGCCCCCCCAGGACCAGGTTGTCGGATGAAAGAGGCGGGCGTCCTTAGGATGCCGCCCGAAGGCTTCACCGTGGCCCGGCAGGTACCACACCCGGGGTTGGGTGCCCAGCTCTTCTTTATAGCGATAAGCATTGCGTTCGTCCAGAAACTTGGACAGTTGCACCTGTTCCGTTCCATTGGTGACGATGTCTTCGTTCAGGTCACCCATGTAAAGCGCCTTCATCGGGCACCCAGCTACACAATAGGGCAACCTCCCATGACGCAGGAAGTGGGCACAAAACATACACTTGATAACCGTCCCTTTCACCGCGGGGACAGGATACTCAGGAGAATACTCGGCAAAGGCAGCTTCCGGAGGTAGTTCCGGGGTGCCCCAGTTGAAGAAGCGCCGGTGATAAGGACATGCAGCCATACACATCCGGCAGCCGATGCAGCGATGATGGTCGATCAGGACAATCCCGTCTTCGTTGTGGTAGGTTGCCGCCACCGGGCAGACATTAACGCAAGGGGCATTCTCACACTGGTAGCACGGGGTGGGCATAAAAAAGCTGCCGCCGCCGGAAAGCTTTTTCTCATAGACCTCAATCCACTTTTGTCCCTTAGGCGCGAAATGCCCCGCGACACACGATTGGGTGCACTGGGGTGGGGAGTCGATCGTTACGCACCCCTCACACTTCTGCAGGTCAATGACCATGCACCAGGCACGGGCTTTTTGCCCCGTACTAGCCGCACTTGCAGCCCCGGTAGCCTTGGCAGCCCTGAGAGCCTTATCATCTGCCTTAACCCGATTTAACGCCGGTATCAGTGGAGAAGAAAGTACGGCCACGAGGCCAAGAGCTCCCGCCGACTTTCTTATGAAATCGCGGCGGGTTAAGTTGTGGGGCTGCTTCACTCGTTCCCCTGTGTCTTTCTGAGACTTCAAAACTCAAACCTCAATCTTTCGTCAGTATGGACTATCCTCACGTGCGGAGTCTCCCCGCCTATCGCTTCTCTGAGGTCGATCTCTGGGACAAAGCGTTGACGATATCCAGGGTCACCGGGATAATGGTACTGTTCTTCTCGCCGGACATCTCGACCAGAGTTTGCAGGTAGCGCAGCTGCAAGGCTGCCGGCTGGGTCTGAATTATCTTGGCTGCCTCAGCCAGGGTTTCGGCTGCCTCGCGTTCGCCATGGGCATGGATGATCTTGGCTCGCTTTTCCCGTTCCGCCTCAGCTTGCCGTGCCATAGCCCGCTGCATGGCCTCGGGAAGCAGGACATCCTTAACTTCTACGAGGGTTGCCCTGACTCCCCAGGGGTCTTCGCTTTGCTGGTCGATGATCTGCCTGAGTCTCAGGTTGATCTGGTCGCGATGGGCCAGCAGCTCATCGAGGTCGGACTGGCCGAGAACGCTCCGGAGGGTGGTGAGGGCGAGCTGAATGATGGCTTGCTTGTACTCCTCAACATTGATGATTGCTTTCACCGGGTCGATTACCTGGAAATAGACTACGGCATCCACCTTGACGGTGACATTGTCCCTGGTTATTACCTCCTGAGGTTCCAGCACCATGGTCACGACGCGGAGGCTAATCTTGGTCATGCGGTCAACAAAAGGGATGATGACATTGAAACCGGGCTTCCTCGGGCCAATCAGACGCCCGAAGCGCAGTATAACCCCCCGCTCAAACTGCTTGACGATTCTGACGGCGTTGGCCAGCAGAATCAGCCCGACCATCACGATGAGAACGATAATCCAGGCATTCATCTCTTTTCGGTATCCTCCTTCTTTGGCTCGTCTTTGTCGAGGGCGCCCCCGGCCATGGCCATCGGCATCCGCATCCTGGAGGCGCGGAACTTCCTTCCTTTCTCTATGAGGAGACCACTGGTGAAGAGCACCGCCCCGGCGACGAGGAACATGATGAGCAGGAGTCCCGTCAACCCCCCTGTATAGGTGTTTACCTCCGGCAAGGGGAAGGCCACAAACACCAGCGCTATGCCCGATGTCATCACCACGAAAGATGCCCCCAACCCGATTAGTACGTCAGCATACTTCTCACTGTTCTTCACCTGAACTGGCACACCTCCCTTTCAGCATTCGCCCTCAGAGGTCTGTCCGATCTCCACATTACCCCATGCCCGTTGGGGGTTCGCGGCCCACCCCGTCTTACGCGTGGGCCTCCACCCCGCCGAATGCAGATCTCCTCGAATCCATGACCCTGCTCACCCTCGACCGCAGGTCACGCATATCAAAAGGCTTCTGAATGTAGTCGTCCGGCTTGAGTCGCTTTATCAAGGCGCTATCAGGCGGTTCCACCGAGACAATAATCACCGGCAGGCGGTTGAGGGGCCCGGTCAGCCTCAGAAGACTCAGGATGCCCCAGCCGTTGAAATCCGGCAGACCGAGGTCGAGGAGAACGAGGTCCACCCGTCTCTCGCTCAACGTGCTCAGGCCTTCCAGGCCGCTGGCGGCTTCAAAGACCCGGGTATCTTTATCCTCCAGGTTGTGCTTGACCAGCCTGCTGATTGCCCGGTCGTCATCGACTACTAGAATCGACAGGTGGCCGTTCTCACAATTTGGTGTTTGCATCCCCTTTCCCCTCCTCTTTATCTATAGACTAGCCGGTTTTCGGGGAAAAAGGCATAAAAAAAGGGCGCCGGGAAGTTAAAAATACATGAAAAAAGGCGGGCTGCCGGCGACCTAGGCTGTAGTAGACGTCGGTTCTGGTGCGGGGACGGCAAACATGTAGCCAATCCCCGGCCGGGAGAGGATGTACCTGGGCTGGTGAGGGTCTAGCTCTATCTTCTGGCGCAGGTGACGGACGTAGGCCCTGAGGTACTCCACCTCATCCTGGTATTCGGCGCCCCACACCTTGCTCAACAGCTCGCGGTGGAGCAGTACCCGCCCCGCATTGCTCATCAGGTGGGACAACAGCTTGAACTCCGTGAGCGTGAGCGCCACCTCCCGGCCACTCACGGTTAACCTGCGCTGAGAGAAGTCGATGGAGATGTCGCCGTAAGTCAGAGCGCGGGGGGCCTTGTCCTCTTCGGGCGAGCGTGCGCGGCGCAGTACCGCCTCGATTCTGGCCAGCAGTTCTTGAACGCTGAATGGCTTGGTCAGGTAGTCATCGGCCCCCAGCTTAAGTCCCTTCACCTTGTCGGCGTCCTCGACTTTGGCGGTGAGCATGATAATGGGTACGTTCGAGAATTCCCTGATTCGCTGGCAGAGCTCGTAGCCGCTCATCCCCGGCAGCATGATATCGAGTATGAGCAGGTCGGGCGTTTCCCGATCCACCAGCTCCAGCGCCGAGCGGCCTTCGATGGCCGTGAGGACCCGGTAGCTCACCGACTCCAGGTTGGCGCGGACCAGCCTGACCAGTTGAGGGTCGTCGTCAACCAGCAGGACCGTTATCTTCTTAGCCATCGGTCGCCTTCCTCGCCTTTTCTGCGTGTTCCACCGGCAGGCTGAAATAGAACTTGCTCCCCTTGCCGGCGGCGCTTTCCATCCATACCCGGCCCCCGTGCGCCTCTACATGGCCCTTGGTGATGGACAGGCCCAGTCCGCTGCCCGGGATACCCCTGGTCGCCGGGCTGTTCACCCGGTAGAACCGCTCGAACACCTTGTCCTGGTGCTCCGGTGAGATGCCTATGCCCTGGTCGCTTACACTGACGACGACGCAGCCGTCCTCGACCTTGCCGGCGATGACGATCTCGCTCCCTTCCGGTGAGTATTTGATAGCGTTTTGAACCAGGTTCTGCAGCACCTGCTCCATGCAGCGGACATCGGCTTCGACCACCGGGAAAGAGTTGGCGAAGGCGAGGGCAAGATGGTGCTTCTTGGCCCTCATGCCGGCGTCATCTACGACCTTCCGGGCCAGTCGCGGCAGCAATAACGGCTCCTTCTCCAGCTTGAGAGCGCCGGCTTCTAGTTTGGCCGATTGCAGGAGCTTGTCGATCAGGTCGCGCAGCAGGTCGGTCTTCTCATCTATTACCTGGAGGAACTCGCGCTGCGTCCCCTCGTCCCACGAGACGTCCTGGCGGAGCAGCGAGGTGGAGTAGCCCTTGATAAGGGTGAGAGGGGTGCGCAACTCGTGAGAGACGGAGGAGATGAACTCGGACCTCAAACGGTCGGCTTCGTATAGCGCGCGAGCCTCCTCGGCTTCCTTGGTCAGTTGAGTCCGCTCAACGGCTATGGCGATGTAATCGGCGATGGCCTGGAGAAGCCGTCGCGAAGATTCCGAGAATGCCTGGCTATCCCGGAAGCTCACCATGATAAGGCTTCCGATGTTCCGGCTGTGCTGGGTCAGCGGGGCGGAGATAAAACTTCGGGTCCTCCCTCGCAGAGGCTCGGTCTGGAGAAAGGCCCCAGTGGCCGCAGCCAGCGTGTCAGCGGGGCTGCCGCCCGGAGCATATGAGAACTGGGAGAGAGCCTCCCTGTCCAGCCCGAAGGCGCATCGCACCGCCAGGCCGTGACGGTCCGGGTCGTGGAGAAGAAGCGCTCCGGCGTCGGCGCCCGGAATGATCTCCACCGCTTTGGCCACCACCGCATCGAGAAGGCTCGGCAGGTCGATGGCCGAAGTCAGAATGTCCGACACCAGGAGCAGCGAAGAAAGCTCTCTGGTCTTCTGCTGCAGCTCATCGTGGGAGGTCTTGAGCTTCACCCTCATGTCGTTGAAACTCCGCCCCAGGGCGCCGACCTCGTCGTTCCCGGATATGGGTGCCGGGGTCTTCAGGTCCCCTTCGGCTATCCGCTGGGAAGCGGTGGTGAGCAGCCTGATGCGGCTTCCGACATCCCGCGTGGTTATCACCACGAGCATCAGCGCGATGGTGACCAGGCCGACGCCGAAGAGGAGCAGCCGCTGCCGCAGGTCGTTGGTCGAGGCCAGCGCCTCGTCCTCCGACTGGCGAATGACGACGCCCCAGTTGGCCCTCTCGAGGGGGACAAAGGCCAGCACATCCCTTCGTGCCACGGTCTGGTCCGGTTCATGGCAGGTGTGGCAGACTCCGCGGGTGGGCTCCCTGGCGGCGATAAGGGCCGCGAAGCGCCCGCTGTGGTCGCTCTTCTCGAAAGGCGCCAGCTTGGGGCCTGGCTCGGTCCTGGCGACCACGATCCCGTTCTGGTCCACAATCTCTACATAGCCTGTCTGTCCTAGCCTGATCGGCTTAACGAACCCGCCGATGCCTGACCGGGAGAGGTCAACGGCGACGGCCAGCGCCCCCCGGCTGCCCTGATTGTCCTCTCTGGTGGGGCTGGAAAGAAGAATCGCCGGCGAGTCGCTCCCCGGCAGTGAGACCAGTCCGGAGACGGAGGTCTTGCCGGTGTTTATGGTCTGCCTGATGCTCGCGAAGGAGGCCAGAGATCCGGTTTCCGCCTGGGAAGCTGCGGACTTGCTCCATACGATCTCTCCTCTGTGGTTTGTAACGTAGATGCCGTTCACATGGATGGATAGGCGGGGATAGATGGCCGCAAGCGCTTCCATACTTGGCTCGTAGCTGCTCCTGTCTCCGCCGTTCTCAATCTGCTGAGCCGCGCTATCGAGCTCCGAGAGCGCCCGCCCGAGGGCTTCGTCCACGTAGTCCGCCACCAGGGCGGCGGTGGTCAGCCGGTCTTCGAGCATGGTCTCGGAGGCCTGGCTGACGGCGCGCAAGCCCAGGGAGCTGAACACGCCCACCCCGAAGAGGAGCCCGATGGTGGTCAGGAGGGTAATCTTCTTCCACAGGTTGAGGTTGGTCAGGAAGCTCACGAGCCCTGCCTCCTTAACTCAGATATGCGCCGCCCGCGCGTGTGGGGAAGAACGATATTCATTACCGCTTATTATATTTTATAGCACCTGTTCTTCGCATGTATCAGCCGCAAAACGCCCTGTTTTCCGGGGAAAAACGCCCTGTTTTGGGGCTGACCCAGTGTCCCTTCCCCAGTCAAGGGGGAAGGCTAGGGCCTGCCCTGAGTGCAACGAAGGGATGAGGGTGGTTCACCCCCCCCCCCTCCCCCCACCTTAGTCCTCTCCCTCCAGGGGAGAGGAGATTGCTAAGAGGGTGTTTTCGTAGCCGCGGCGGCTGACGCTTACTGCGGCCTTGTCGCGGTCCAGGGGTAGTGGCAGGTGGTACACCCGGCGATGATGGGGGGCCCTTGCTGCGGGCCGGAAGCGGCGGTGAGCTTGCCGTGGCAGCGGAAACAGCCGGGTGAGTCGGTATGGCCGAGGTTGTTCTTGTGCGTCGTCGAGGTAGTCTTCATGTCGGGGAAGATGGTGAGCCGGGCGAACTCCTTGAACTGGCCGATGGCGCGCTCCAGGGTGGCGCTCTTCTGGCTGTAGACGGCCGGGTAAGAGTTCTGGTAGAAGGTCCTCAGCTCTTCTATCCTGCCCTCAGCCTCCTCTACGGTCGGCGCCGTCAGGGCTTCCAGCCCCTTCTTCTTGATGAAGGGCAGCGTGGTATCGATCCGGCCCTGGTGCAGCGCCTGGTCGATGAGGTTGTCGGGAGACCTGAAATTGTGGGTCGCCCGGTTATGGCAATCGATGCAGTCCATGAGCCGCTTCCCGCTCATCGCCTCGGGTGATATCTTACCAGCGGCGCTGGCGTCCGCGTACTCTCTCATCTGGCCGTCGCCCTCCTCGACGCCCACCCAGGCTATGTCCTGTCTCTTCTCGTCGAGGGCGACGTACCACACAGCGGCAGTAGTGTGCCAGTGGATGTCCCTGGCCGCCGCGCCTTCACCTCCGCCGACCCTCAGCACCCAGGTGTTGCTCCGGTCGGTGTTCTTCTCGTCGTCCAGGAAGCGGGGGAAGGTGCGGATGAGGTCGCCTGAGAACTTCTGCGGCCAGTGGCATTGCTCGCAGGTCTCGCGCGCCGGCCGGAGCTTCTCCACCGGTGAAGGGATGGGGCGCTCATAGGTGTTAAGGATGGTGGCGAAGATAAGGGGTATGCCGTCTATCTTAGCTTTCACTGCCCAGGAAGCTCCCGGGCCGATGTGGCATCGGCCGCAGGTGACGCGGGCATGAAAGCCCTTCTTATAGGCGGTGTACTCCGGGCTCATCACCTTGTGGCAGGTAAGGCCGCAGAACTCCGGGGTCTCGGTGTACTCGATGAACCTGTAGCCCACCAGAAGCACGATGAGTATCTCTACCAGGCCACCGATGACAAAGAACAGGATTCGCCGTCTCTGCCTTTCGTCCTTCAGGTCTATGGTTGCCCAGTTGGGGCGGGGCATGTATGACTACCTCCTGACTAAGACTGACCCTTCGGTGTATCCTTGCCTCGTTTCTGTCCTCTGTCGATGAGAATGCCGATAATGAAGAGCACCGCCCCCCCGATAAAGAACAGTGCCAGCAGTAGCCCCAGCAGCCCGCCGACATAGGTATTGCCTTCCGGCAGTGGGAGGGTAAAGAAAAGCGCGGCGATGACCAGGCTCAGCAGGATGAAGGAGAGTCCCAGGCCGATGAATATATCAACAGACCTTCCCCTTATCTTTATCACCTCAACATACCTCCATATCTGGTTCTGCGCCATCAAGGGCTTCAGATTCATTATACGCCAAAGCTGCGGCACTGGTGTCATGGTTGTTCCCCTTTTGCCTGCTCGACTATCCTTTCGTACTCCAGGGGATGTTCGTGCCGGTAGCGTTCGAGCGGCACTGTCCCGCTGAACATGGCGCTGTTGAGCGGGAACACCGGGCGCGACAGCAACGAGCGGAGGGCGAAGAACCAGTGGACGAGGAGAATCCAGCCCACCGCCAGCAACGCTTCATCGCTATGGACTTCGAGGGAAAGAGGCACTATCCAGCCGGGCAGCAGCCTGGAGGCCACCACCGGGAAGGTGAGGACCAGCCCCGTGCCTCCCATGACAGGCATTCCCCAGAAGATGGCCCAGTAGTCGAACTTCTCCTTATAGTTGAACCGGTCGAACTTCGGCCTGGTCTCTCTTATGCGGAAAAAGTAGAGCATGTCGCCGAGCATGTCCTGCACATCTCTCAAGGACGGAATCATCCAGTAGGGGAACGGTCTCTTGAGTACCGTGGTGCTGTAGACAACGTAGACCGCGTGGTAAACGCAGTCCGCGGCCATGACGGCGGCGAATAGCCGGTGGAACAGGCGGGTGTTCTCGATGCCGCCCCAGAACCCGATCCACCACTGGCTTACTCCGAGGTCGGCGTATTTCAGTGGCAGTCCGGTCAGGGCCAGTACCAGAAAGCTGGAAAGCATCAGAATGTGCTGGGCCCTCTGGTGAGCGTCGAAGCGGACCACCTGGTTCCCGACAATGGTCCCTTGAAGAGGCTGTGAATGGGCCTTAGCTGCAACTGCCATATCTACTTCTCCCGGGGACGCGCCTTCTTGCGCGGTTTGACCTTGATGTTGATGGGTATGAGGCGCGTCAGTTCCAGGGTGACCATCATGGCGCCGAAAGCGAGCACGCCCGCGGTCAGCCACACGAAGAACCGGCCCACGTAGTAGACGGCCGGTAGATGCTTCGGCGAAGCCTCCTCATGCCCGGGGAACCCTTTGGCGAATTCCATTCCGGCTCCCGGATGGCAGGACTCGCAGGTCCTGGCCAGGTTCTCCAGTCCGGCCACTCGAGCGACAGGGTCGGATACGCTTTTTATGTCGTGCGTCCCATGGCAGTTGATGCAGGAGGCCTTGTCCAGTTTGCTCAAA
>JAUYGE010000054.1 GCA_030690705.1 Dehalococcoidia bacterium
GTCAAGACGGGCTGGAACAAGTCGCCGCCAGCCCCGATGCTTTCTGAAGATATTATTGAGCTGACTTCGCATCGGTATAAAGAGGTGTATCGCCGTCTGACCGGAAACGAACTGGAGGGAGACTGACCATGTATCTCGCCATGGTATATGTCACTCTTAAGCCGACCGTGAACGACCCGCAGGGCCTCACCATTCAGGGGGCCTTACATACTCTCGGTTTCGGCTCTGTGAAGAGCGTACGGGCAGGGAAGTACCTGGAGATAAAGCTGGATGGGAAGACCCAAGCGGAGGCCAGCGACACGGTTCAGAAGATGTGCCGCCAGCTACTGGCGAACCCGGTGATTGAGAATTTCCGTTTTGAGATGGAAGAGATAAAGTAGGACGGCCTTCGGGTCGCGGCCATCATCACCCGGCCGCATGGTCAGCCAGGCTCTGGAGATGGCGGAAGCTCTCGCCCGGGTCAGGGTGGCGGAAGACAGCGCTGCCGACGCAGATGAAGTCCGCCCCCGCCTTTGCCACAAGGCCCACATTGCTCTCCTTGATACCACCATCTATGCCTATCTCCATCAGGGGGCTGAACCGGCGCAGTTCCTTCACCTTGTCGAGCACCTCCGGGATGAACGGCGCGCCGTAGAAGCCCGGGTTGACAGAGAGGAAGAGGACGCCATCCACCATTCCCAGAAGAGGCTGGATGGTGGAGATGGGCGTCTCCGGATTCACGGCCAGCCCCACCCGTAGCCCGTGGGCCCGCGCCCTTCTGACGGTTTCCTCGATATTGCTGGCGGCAGCCTCATAGTGAAAGACCACCTTCTGGGCCCCCGCCTTCTTGAAGCTGTCGAAGTACTTGGCCGGGTCGCGCACCATGAGATGGACCTCCCACTGAAGCCGGGGCCTGGCGTGGGCGATATCAGCGGCCGTTATGCTCCGGGAGGGCACGAACGCGCCGTCCATGACATCCAGTTGAGCCCATGAGGTGAATGATTCCGCCTGGCGGAGCATGGCCTCCAGTTCTTCAGGCTTGTCGGTGAGGATGGCCGGGACTATCTTAGCCAGAACTGGCCTCCGTTTTCAGATTTCCCTCAGGAAAGCCCGCACCGGCGCCCCGTCTCCCCCCTTCACTCTGAGGGGTAAGCAGAGCAACTCATAGTCGCCCTGGGGGACGTCGGAGAGGTCGAGCCCTTCCACGATGACCACGCCTGCCTGGAGCAGGGTGTGGTGGGCTGACCTCCCTTTGTTGCGGAACTCCTCGATGGAGAGATAGTCTATGCCCACGAGCTTGGTCCCCTGGGCTACCAGCCCTCTGGCTGCCTCCTCGGAGACATGGACATAGTCTTCGGTGAACTCGTTTCTTCCCCACAGGGAGGAATTGGATGTGCCGAAGAGAACCCGGGACACACCCTGCAAATTCAGACCTTGAAGTACCCCGCCGTCGATCCGCCGTAGCTGATGGTCCAGCTGAAAGACCCGCGCCTTGCCCATGAGGACCTCCGGAACAATGTCATCCACCCCCGAGGCGCCATTGATGTAGTGGCGGGGCGCATCTATGTGCGTGCCCGTGTGGGTACTTATCTGCATTCGCGAAACGTTGCTCGACTTGCCCGCAGCAATAGCCTTGGCTGGTTCGATGGTCACCGGCGGGTCCGTCGGCCAGACAACCATGCCGGACTGGATGGGGCGGCTGATGTCATAGAGCTTGCCTCGCTTCAGTCGCCCCTCCGTTTCTATCGCTCTTACTTTGTCCAGGCGCTGCGCATGCCGGCCGCCCTCGAAGACAGTGGTCAGCCAGGTACGGACGATCTCTCTGGCCAGCCTCCTGGCGACGAGAAATCCTCCCAACACCAGGACGTTGGCGTCGTTGTGGGCGCGGCTGAGCCCGGCGGTGAACGTGTCCAGGCACACCGTGGCCCTTATCCCGGGGACCTTGTTGGCAGCGATGCAGGTACCCAGACCGGTACCACAAAACAGCACCGCCCGGGGGAACTGACCGTCAGCTACCTTCTCCGCCGCCAGCCGCGTGTAGTCCGGATAGTCCACCGAGGACGTACTATGGGTACCCACGTCTTCGACATCATAGCCCTGTTCGACGAGGAAGGCCTTGATGTCCTCCTTCAGCTCGAAGCCGGCATGGTCGCTCCCGAGGATGACCTTCTCCTTAGGCATGCTACCTTTCCTCTCCCGCTTTGACCGCCAGAGCCATCTGCCGTCTGTCCTCCAGCGTCTTGAGCAGGGAGTCCAGCGAGTCGGCAAAGGCCTTCACTCCATCCTTTTGAAGAGAATCACAGACCTGTTCCAGCGATATTCCCACACTATCGAGCTCTTTCAGGACCTGCCGCGCTTCGGCCACGCCCTGGCTCACGGTCTGCTTTACTGTTCCGTGGTCGAGGAAAGCCTTCCAGGTTTCCGGAGGCAGGGTATTGATGGTTCCAGTACCGATAAGCTCATTCACATACTTGAGGTCGCTGTAGGCGGGGTTCTTGGTGCTGGTGCTTCCCCAAAGAAGCCGCTGAGGCCGCGCGCCTTTGCTGGCAAGGGCCCTGAAATCGGCGCTGTCGAACATTTCCCGGTACTTCTGATAGATGAGCTTCGCATTGGCTACGGCTGCCTGGCCCAGGAGTCCTTCCAATCTCTTCCTGCGGCTGGCGTCCTTTTCCTGCTGAAGAAGCTCACCGAGCCGTTTGTCCACGGCCGTGTCTATCCGGCTTACGAACACGCTGGCTACCGAGGCCAACCGGCTCAAGTCCTTGCCCTGGCGCGCCCGTTTCTCAAGCCCTTCGATGTAGGACCGGGCGACCCGGCTGTAGTTAGAGAGGGAGAAGAGCAGTGTGACGTTGATGTTTATGCCGGACGCTATGAGCTCGCGCAGAGCGTCGACACCCTCCGCCGTTCCGGGGACCTTGATCATGACGTTGGGAGTCCCCACCTTCCTGAAGAGGTGGCTCACCTCAGTCAGGGTCTTCTCGAGATCATATGCATATTGAGAAGGAGGCTCCAGACTGACATAACCGTCCTCCCCCTCGCTCTGCACATATACTGAATGGAAAGCATCACATGCCTCCTGAATATCCACGGTGCTAAGCTCTTCGTAGATTTCAAAGGCGTTTTTCCCTTCGGCTGCCAGACGCTGGATATCTGCCTCGTATTCCTTGCCCCGGCTGATGGATTTCTCGAAAATGGTCGGATTGGAGGTCAGACCCCGCAACCCTTCCTCCTCTATCATTCGCCTGAGCTCCCCTGAGTGCAAAAGGCGGCGCTCAATCATATCCAGCCAGGGGCTTTGTCCGGCTTGATAGAGCTCCAGCATGTGCATGCTTCCTCCTTAGCTCTTCCGCCAGCGACTGCCGCTCTTCTTGCGAGCAATGGCCAGCAGGGCTTTTTCCCTTATCTGCTTCCAGGTGAGACCGTATTTCTCGCGCAGCTCGTCGGCCTTTCCTGACTCACCGAAGGTATCCTGAACGCCCACCATTTCCAAGCACACCGGATGGTACCGGGCGAGCACCTCGGC
>JAUYGE010000058.1 GCA_030690705.1 Dehalococcoidia bacterium
ACTCGAACTCGCACCGCAGGGACAAAATCGCCTTGCTGACCCGGAACACCTGTGCTATCTTTCTCCATGCCTTCTAAGCAAGGCCGATTTGGGAACACGAATGAATGGAGACCATCTCCCCCCCGACCTGGCCGGTCTTGAGCAGGGCCGGAAGACCGAAGCTGGAGCGCCGCCTCCCCGCAAGGAGAGAATGAAGCGCGGTGGTCAGAAAGGCAATCAGAATGCTCGTAAACACGGCTTCTATTCCGGCGCCCTGGACCCCGCGGAAATAGGCGAGTTCTGGAACATCATCAACCTCGAGGGCCTTCCCCCCGAAATAGCCCTCCTCCGCATCAAGTTGCGCTCTTCCCTTCAGCAGGACCCCGGCAACCCCCACGTCCTCAGCGCTGCCTCGAAGCTGCTGGTAAGGTTGTATTCGTCCAGGTCCCGATTGAGCAAAACGAACCGCAGCTTCTTGAAGAGACTCATCCGGGCCATTCTGATGCGGTACTCCGGCGCGTCACCCGGCCGGCCTGGAAGCAAAGATAACTGATTTCGGTAAAACGAATCGAACGTACTTTAACAACTTAATAGCCGTCCGAGACCCGTCCCACGTACGAAAAAGGACTCTCCGCTCAAAGGAAAACACGGCAATTCCAAAACGAATCACCCGGCCTCCAACGGTCGGCCCGCCAACTACACGGGACGTAACAATGGTGGGCAGTACTGGATTCGAACCAGTTACCTCTGCGATGTCAACGCAGCGCTCTAACCAACTGAGCTAACCGCCCGTCCAAGAGAGAATTCTATCAGAGGGTGTTTGCATTATCAAGGCGTACGGCTATCTTCATTGACACCTGCTCCAGATAACGATAAGCTATCTCCAATTGGCTTCGAGGAGATAGAGCAGACTTGGTTACCGTCCTGGCTGCGTCGCCCGGCAAAGAAGAACTGGCCGCGTTGAGTGCGCTCATAAGCAGAGAGGGCCACCAGGCCATCACCGCTCTCGACGCCCGGAGCGCCGCCTCCTGCCTGGAGAAGAACCCCGATGTCGTCGTCGTGGATATCCTGCCCGGATCCCAGGAGAGCGCCCGGCTGTGGAAGCTCTTCACCGATGCCCGGAAGATCAGAAGACTGCCATTGCTGGCCCTGCTGCCGGAGAAAGAAGCCGAACAGTACGAGCTGGTCCCCGGAACAGATGACTTTGTTTTGAAACCCTTCCGCCCGCCGGAGGTGATTGCCCGGCTGAGAAAGATGCTAAAGTCCAGCAAAGGTCCGGACACCAGGGAGACTGTCCGCCATGGCGACCTCACCATAGACCTGGCCAACTACGAAGTCACTGTCGGGGGAAAGAGGATAGAGCTGACCTACAAAGAGTATGAACTCCTCAAGTTCCTCGCTCTGAACAAGGGGAAGGTGTTCAACCGGGACACCCTGCTCAACCGCATCTGGGGCTACGACTATTACGGCGGAGACAGGACTGTCGATGTCCACATACGGCGCCTGCGGAGCAAGATAGAGGACAGCAGCCACACCTTCATTGAAACAGTGAGAAACGTAGGCTACCGCTTCGCACCCGGCGACTAGCGTGTCAAGTACCTTTCGCTTCGAAAATGTCACCCTGAGGCCATCCCGATGAAATCGGGACGACGCGGCCCCGACGCGTCGGGGCTTCGCGGAGTTTATCCCTTCACGAGGTTCAGGGCAGGCTCTGAGCCAATCTGGCGAAGGGCTCGCAATGACAGAACAGCAGAAGGCACAGGCGATTTTCGGGAATTCGTAATATTCCTGAAACAAATGGGTGCTAAAATACGAGTCGGTAGCCTGTTACCAGAAGCATCGGTCAGGTTGAGAGTCTGAGCAGACAAAGATGGGAAAGAACATCGGCCAAATCCTCAAGCTGTGGGCTGCAATGGCGCCGAGCCAGAGACAGCCTGCCGGGGAAACGCCGAATCCGTTGAGTTCCGCAGTGCCTTATGAGGACCGGGAGGAGAAAGGCGCATCAGGTAGCGCCTCGTCCGTCAAGCCTTCATCTTGACCGCCCCCACCACCGTCACCTGAAGATGCCGGGTGCAGTGGGGACAGACAACGTCCATCGCAAGGGTGTGCTTCATCACCCGCTCCACCACGGCAGTGACCATGCTATCGAGACTGTCAAAGCGCTGGTCGAGCAATTCCACACGCTTGTTGAGCTGCGAGAGGCTGACCTGGGATTCCTCAGCACCCGCTGACCGGGGAGGTTCTACTGCCATCAAACTCTCCTCCTTGCGCTATTGGGTCGATTATACGACAGGTCTCAGACTGCGTCAAAAGACGGCGATGAGACCGTTTGGCAACCGCTACGGGATGAGATTAGGTGCCGTTCGTGGTGAGCCTGTCGAACCACAACGGTCCCGATGTAATCGGGATTCACCCTTCGACAAGCTCAGGGCGAACGCATTACCAAGCGCCCTCGCGACAGCTACCGTACACCCGCAAAGCGGAAAAAGTTCCGGTAGAACATGAGCCCCCAATCGCCGCTCTTCTCCGGATGGAACTGGGTGGCCACCAGGTTGCCACAAACTACGGCGCTGGCGAAGGGCACCCCGTATTCCGTCTCCCCCACCACCACCGACAAGTCATCGGGGTCGGCATAGTAGCTGTGAACAAAGTAAAAGTGGGCCTCGTCCGGTATCCCCTTGAATACATCGTGCGGCGCCTTTTGCTTGACCTGGTTCCAGCCGATGTGCGGCACCTTTACCGATGAAGGCAGACGCCTCACCTGGCCGGGCAGGACGTTCAGGCAGTCCAGGCCGCCGCTCTCCTCGGTGCGGGTGAAGAGAATCTGCAATCCCAGGCAGACACATAGAAAAGGCTTGCCTTCCCTCACCGCCTTCACCAGCGGCGCAATCAGCCCGAGGGAACCGAGCCGTGACATGGCATCTCCGGCAGCGCCTACCCCGGGCAACACTATGACCTTCGCTGCGGCCACTTCCTTCGGATTGGAAGTCACCGTGGCGCTGTAGCCCAGATGGCTTATGGCCTTGACCACGCTGGAGAGATTGCTGGCGCCGTAGTCTACAATGGTAATCATCGAGAGTCCCACATAGGTACGGCAGTTATTCTAACATACTACCGGCACTCCCTGTGACCCGGGACGTGCCGAGTAGTCTCATCTGTCATTGCGAGCGAAGCGAAGCAATCTCCGGGCCCGTATGACCCAGAGCCGTGTGAGATTGCTTCGTCCTTCAGCCGAAGGCCTCGCAATGACGGAGACGACCACAGGATTTGACAGCATAGATAGCCACGACCTAAAATAGCTTCCATATTCCATTTATTCGAACTCGCACCCCACAGAGCGAACAGGCAATGCGACCACCAGAAACCGAACTTCAGACTGACGTCCTGGTAATCGGCGGCGGCGCCGCCGGTTGTCTTGCCGCCATGGCCGCCCGAGAGCATGGAGCCAAGGTAACGCTGGTAGAAAAGGCCGGCTCCATCACTAGAAGCGGCTCCTGCGCCAGCGGAATGGACCACATCGTCGCCATCCTGAACCAGGAGCCATGGGATACTCCTGAAGACTACCTTGGCTCGCTGGCCGCCTCCAGGCCCGGCCTCATCGACACCAGGGTAGTCGAAGTGTACGCCAGAGAAAACAAGCGGGTCTTCGACTACATGGAGCAGTTCGGCACCCCCTTCAGGGACGCTAAGACGGGCAAGTACACTCGCATAGCGGGTATGGGCGGCCAGAAGGCCCGCACGGTGAGTTTCAAAGGGGCCAGGATCAAGCCAATCATGGCTGCACAGGTGAGGAAGCTGGGGGTGCAGGTAGTGGAAAGAGTAGCCCTCCAGGGTTTGCTCACCGGCGGCGGCAGGGTGATGGGCGCCACTGGCTTTCATATTAGAAACGGGGGATTCCACATACTCAAAGCCAAAT
This sequence comes from Dehalococcoidia bacterium, assembly GCA_030690705.1. Taxonomy (GTDB): domain Bacteria; phylum Chloroflexota; class Dehalococcoidia; order JAENJB01; family JAENJB01; genus JAENJB01. The sequence continues at coordinate 3,896 of JAUYGE010000058.1, forward strand.
CGGTGGTCATCGCCACCGGCGGAGTGTTGCGGCTCTATGCTTCACCCTGCCACCAGGTATATCTGACTGCCAACGGCCCACCCTACAACACCGGCGAAGGACACATCATGGCCTTCGAGGCCGGCGCCTCCCTCGCCAACATGGAGTTCACCACCACCTCCATAGTGCCCGCGGGGTTCAGCGCCGCCGGGGCCACCGGCTTTCTCAGCATGGGAGCCCACCTGATCAACGCGCGAGGAGAGCGCTATATGTTCAAGTACCACCCCTGGGGTGAGCATGCCCCGAGGAACATCGCCTCCCTGGCGATGCACCGCGAGTATGCCGAGGGGCGAGGCCCCTGCTTCATGGATTGCCGCCATCTGTCCAAAGAGGCCATCGACTTCGTCAAAAGAGGCATCCTCCACGAGAAGGCCACCCTGCTGGACTACTTTGATGCGCGGGGCATAGATATGGCCAGGGATCCCATACCCTACGAGCTGCGGGAGATAAGCATCCAGGGCTCCGGCATCGCCATCAACGAAAAGTGCGAGGCGACGGTGGAAGGGCTTTTCGCCGCCGGGGACTGCACCAGCATCAATCTGGCTTTCTCAGGCGCCTGCACCCTGGGCTTTGTGGCAGGATTAAGAGCGGCGGAGAAGGCTTCGGTTTTCAAAGGCAGTGTGGAAATAGACCGGCGGCAGGTGGACGAGATAAGGGACATGAGCTACGCTCCGCTGACGAGTCCCGATGCATCGGGACTTAGCTATGCAGACCTGGAGAACGACCTTCGCCAGACGATGTCCACCTATGTCGGCTTCGACAGAGAAGCCGAAGGATTGCAGAAGGCGCTCAGTCGTCTCCAAACACTGAAGGAATCGACCAGTGGTCTAACGGTCACCAACTATCATGATTTGATGCGGGCCAATGAGACCAGGAACCTGATTGATACCGCCCTTCTCATAGCCACCGCCACCCTGGAGAGGAAGGAGAGCCGCGCCGGCCTCTCCCATTGCCGCTCGGATTACCCGGAGAAGGATGATGAGAACTGGCGCCGATTCATCGTTTTGAGCAAAGGCGACAACGGCCAGGTCAGGGTCTCTTCTGAGCCCGTTCCTGGAAGGTAGGAGGGACGACAGGATGTCAGCAGTCATAGATATCAAAAAATGCACCGGATGCGGTATATGCGACGAGATTTGCCCCGGGGACATCATCCACATGGATGAGAAGACCAACAAGGCCGTGGTCGTCTACCCGGATGAGTGCTGGTACTGCGGCAGCTGTCGCGCCGATTGTCCTGAAGATGCGGTCACCTACACCTTCCCACCTGCGCTGAAGTGAATGGTTTGTCATTGCGAGGGCAAAGCCCGAAGCAATCCGTGGCCTACGGGGGGACGGATTGCTTCGCTTCGCTCGCAATGACAGGCACTACGACATATGTATTGGCCGGATAAGGAACACTTCAAGAGCCTCGAGGAAAAGGGAACTCTGGTTCCCGTATATCGCGAGTTGCCCGCTGACCTGGAGACACCGGTCTCCGTTTTCCTCAAGATCAGCGGTAAGGCCCCATGCTTCTTGCTGGAGAGTGTGGAGAAAGGCGAGCGCCTGGGACGCTACTCCTTCATTGGCATGAACCCCCTGCTGACCTTCGAGACGCGTGGCCGAGAGAGCGTCCTTTCGGGTGACATCGAGAGCCGCCTGCCCCTGCGCGTGGGCGAGGACCCGCTGCACCAGCTTCAATCGCTGCTTTCCCGGTACACCGTGGCAGCGCAACCGGGAACACCAAGACTGTTCGGGGGCGCAGTAGGCTACCTCTCTTACGATATGGTGCGCTACTTCGAAACCCTGCCCGCCCCAGGCCGCGACGAGCTTTGCCTCCCCGAGTGCGCCTTCTTGCTCACCGACACGCTGGTCATCTTCGACCATGTTCAGCAAACCATGAAGGTGGTATCCCACGCCAGAGGCGGCTCGCCCTCAGCCTATCAGGAGGCCCGCGACAAGATAGAAGCGATTATCGCCTCCCTCAACAAGGCGTTGGAGGTGGAGCCACTGGGCAGTGCGCCCACCGTGGAGAAAGGGATAACGTCAGGTCTGGCTTCCAATATGACCGCCACCGAGTTCAAGGAACGAGTGCTGGTCGCCAAAGAATACATCGCCGCTGGGGACGCCTTTCAGGTAGTCCTCTCCCAGCGGCTACGTCGCCAGACCGAAGCCCGGCCTTTCTCCATTTACCGCACCCTGCGCATGATCAACCCGTCGCCATATATGTTCTACCTCGACTTCGGCGGCTTTCAGCTGATCGGGTCGTCCCCGGAGATGCTGGTAAAACTGGAGGACGGCACCGCCTTCACCCGCCCCATCGCCGGCACCAGGCCGCGGGGAGACAGCGATGAAGAGGACAAGGCCCTCTCATCCGAGCTCCTGGCTGACCCCAAAGAACGGGCCGAACATATCATGCTGGTTGACCTGGGCAGAAACGACCTCGGCAGAGTGTGCCGTCCGGGCAGCGTCAAGGTGCCCTTGCTCATGGAGATTGAGAAGTACTCCCATGTGCTGCATATAGTGTCATCCGTAGAGGGTAAGCTACGCGCCGGTGAGGATGCCTTCAGCCTGCTACGCGCCGGCTTCCCCGCCGGAACGGTAACCGGAGCGCCCAAGATAAGAGCCATGGAAATCATCAACGAGTTGGAGCAGTTGAAGCGGGGCCCTTACGCTGGAGCGGTGGGCCACTTCAGCTTCAATGGCAACATGGACACGTGTATCACCATCCGCACCATTATCAAGGTCGGCAATACCGTTTACTACCAGGGAGGAGCCGGTATTGTGGCCGACTCCGTGCCGCAACGAGAGTACGAGGAGAGCCTGAAGAAGATCGAGGTGCTCGAGAACGCCGTCCGCCTGGCAGAGACCAGAGTGGAGTCGCGCGTGAAGCAAGCATGATGGCAGGATTTCTTTGCGCCACAGGCGCCTTAGAGAGGAACAACCGACATGATTAGGGAAGCCATCTCCAAACTGGTGGAGCACCATGACCTGACACAGCAAGAGACCGAGTCGGTCATGGGACAGGTCATGGCGGGTGAAGCTACTCCCAGCCAGATAGGCGCCTTCCTGACCGCTCTGAGAATGAAGGGGGAAACACCGGCCGAAATCGCCGGCGGAGCTCTCGCCATGCGCGCCCACTCGTTGAGAGTCTACACTCACCTGAAAGACCTGCTGGTTGACACCTGCGGTACCGGCGGGGACAGCCAGGGTACCTTCAACATCTCTACCGTCGTCGCCCTCGTCGTGGCTGGCGCCGGCTTGCCGGTGGCCAAACACGGCAACCGCTCCGTCTCCAGCCGTTGCGGCAGCGCCGACCTGCTTGAGGCGCTGGGCGCCAGAATCGACCTGGGACCTGAAGACGTGTCCCGCTGTATCAATGAAGTCGGCTTCGGCTTCCTTTTCGCCCAAAGATTGCACCCTGCCATGAAGAATGTCGCCGGCCCCAGGAAAGAGCTCGGCATCAGGACCATTTTCAACCTGCTGGGGCCTCTGACCAATCCGGCCGCAGCACCCACCCAGTTGATGGGAGTCTACTCCGATGCGCTCACCGAGACCATGGCCCAGGTGCTCCGCCTGCTGGGCACGCAGCGCGCCATGGTGGTGCATAGCAGCGATGGGCTGGACGAGCTATCCCTGTCCACGAACAAGATTACACGCCTGGTGGGTGCGGAGATAACCACCTTCTCGCTGACCCCGGGCTCCACGGTCATCCCCTGGCTCGACGACATCGCCGATCAGTTCGATCGCACGGGCTCTCCTTACGAGCCCATGCGCGCGCATCCCAAATCTCAGCGCGCCATCGAGCGCCTGGCGCGGAGGATCGCCGGCCTGAAGATCGGCCTGGCTTTGGGGACCGGAGCGGCGCTGGGGCATTCGCTGATCGGCATACTCAAAGTCTTCAAGCGCGAAGGCATCCCCATCGACATCATCGCGGGCACGTCGATCGGCTCGATCATCGCCGGATTCACGGCGCTGGGCATGGAGCCGGAGGAGATCGAGGAGCTGGC
>JAUYGE010000064.1 GCA_030690705.1 Dehalococcoidia bacterium
AATGACTACAGACAAGTATACTCTGCGAAGGTTTGACACCCAGAAAGAGGACGCCTTAGACGTCGCCGTCCTCGAATCCATCCCTTTCGAGTATCCCGGCTCACCCACAGAAGTGGTGTACGAGACGGACGAGTTCACCGCCGTCTGTCCGTGGACCGGGCTGCCCGATTTCGCCCGCCTCACCATCCGCTACACCCCTGACCGCTTGCTCGTAGAGCTCAAGTCTTTGAAGTACTACCTGACATCCTTCCGCAATGTGGGCATGCTGCAGGAGCATGCCGTCAACCGGATCATGCAGGACCTGAGCCGCTTGCTGAAACCGGTCTCCCTGGTAATAGAAGCGGACTACCGGGAGAGAGGCGGCATGAAGACGAAGGCTGTTGCCCGGTATGGCAAGGCAATTGAACGTTATTCCTCCAAGGAGGAGATAAGATGAGCCACACCAGAGAAGAAATCCTTTCCCTGCTCAAAGAGGCCGAGGTGGCCGCGGTGGCCACCGTCGCCGGCGACAAGATGAGGACCCGCATGATGCACTTCGCGGTGGACGACAACTTCCGCATCTTCGTGGCCACCATGAAGGGAGACCCCAAAACACTCCAGATGATGCACCATCCCTCCCTTTCCCTGCTCGCCTATTTTCCCGCCCCTGAGTTCAACCAGTCCCGGGAGATCGAGATTACGGGCACGCCGGTCTTCGTGCAGGATGCCCAGGAACGGGAGAAGGCCCTTCAGATTACGGCAAAGAAATCTCCGGTGGTCAAATACCTGATGGAGACCGGCAACGCCGGCCTGCTCGACTGTGTCAGAGTTGAGCCGCGAGAAATCAAGCTGAGGGTTTTCGGGGAAATCGTCCAGGGTATGCCGCCCACGGTGGTGGAGTTCCCGGAGAACCGGGCCATGGTCAACGAAGGGAAGCTGCTCCTTAGCAAAGTGAAGAACTGGTACCGCGAGATTCGAGCCCCCTTCCTCACCGCCGCCCTGGTGCCCGTACTTCTCGGGGCAGCCATCGCCTTTGCTCAAACGAAGAGCCTCGACTGGGGTTACTTCGTCCTGACCCTGATTGCCGGTCTTCTGCTTCACGCGGGCGCCAACACCATCAACGACTATTTCGACCACAAGAGCGGCAACGATGATATCAACCGGGAATACGTCCGTCCTTTCAGCGGAGGAAGCCGTCTCATCCAACTGGGGCTGCTGACCCCCATGGAGGTGCTGGGCATCGCCATCTTCTGTTTCCTCGTCAGCAGCCTGCTGGGGCTATATCTGGCCTGGACCAGGGGGCCGCTCATCCTCATCCTGGGCGTCATCGGCGTCATCTCCGCTTTCTTCTACACCGGCCGCCCCTTTTACTGGGCCAAGAGGGGCATGGGGGAACTGCTCGTCGGCCTGAACTTCGGCCCTCTGATGACCCTGGGGGCCTATTATGTCCAGACCCGGACCTTCAGCTGGCTTCCCGTGCTGGTCGCCGTACCGGTGGGATTGCTCATCGCCGCCGTTCTCTATATCAATGAATTCCCTGATTACACTGCTGACAAGGCAGTGGGCAAGAGGACCCTGGTAGTCAGGCTGGGCCGGCGACACGCAGTTCCTCTCTACATCGCCATGATGGTCCTGGCCAACCTGGCCATCATCGCCGGCGTGGCCTTGAACGTGCTGCCGCTGGCAGCCCTGCTGGCGCTGGTACTCATACCTCTTTCGTTTCGAGCTATCCAGAATGCCCTGGCCCACTATCAGAGCTCCTATGACCTGGCCCCGACCAACGCCCTGACCATCACCGGACACCTGGCGCTGGGACTGGCCCTGACCATAGCCTACGTCTGGATTGGCGTTGAAAGAGGCGGCGTCGGCCTGGCAGGCATACTGGGATTGGCCTTTCTGGCCTTCGTGGCTTACATGTACTGGAACGTGGAACGCCACAGGAAAGCGTTTCATGGGTTGAAAGGCGTGGTCACGGGAGAGGGCGGGAAGAGCTAACACTCAGCGCGACGCGCCTGTCATTGCGAGTCCCGACGATTCGGGACGAAGCAATCTCACAAGATCCTCTGGCTGGAGGACAAGGTACGAATGAGATTGCTTCGCTTCGCTCGCAATGACGGAACCGGGGTCACTGCCCGCTATCCGGCGGTGCCGGCAGGATGACCTCCACCTCCACCGTGTCGCCCTCTTCCAGAGCGAGGGCTTCCCTCACCCGGGTTGCCGAAATGAGTTCCAGCTTGTTCTCCGGGTAATCGCTCACGCAGGGGATAATCACCGCCGCCTTCACCTTGCCCTCCACCAGGGCGGGGAAGCCGCTGGCAGCGCAGAAGCCCGCCTCCTGTGGCGTTATCTCCGCCCCCTTACCCTTCCGGAGCAGCGCCAGCTTCTTCAGGTCCTCTTCCCTCACCTCCAGGTTGAGAGTCCCCGGATAAGGGTCAATGCCCAGTTTCTCAATGAACTGCGCCCTCACCCATGGCAGTTGGGTGAAGTTCGCGGACTCTTCTATGCCGCAGACGACCCGCCCACGCAGCTTCAGCTTCATGGTTTCCACACCATACGAGTGTCCCAAATCCCCCTCACCTTAGTCCTCTCGGCTTTGCCCCAAAAGTACCGTCCCTGTGTCATTCTGAACGAAGTGAAGAATCTCGGAGCGGTGG
>JAUYGE010000065.1 GCA_030690705.1 Dehalococcoidia bacterium
TTTGATTATCGGTAACCGGTACGCCTTGATTTGTTGTAAGATGTTTGTCCTCCATTATACTGCCCTCCCTACTTCAGTTATGCTCGTGATTCTACTCCCTACACCGACTTCCCCACGGCAGAACTTGATGAGCTCGGCGAACTCACTGATTTTGGTGCGATTATTGGTCTCGAGAAAACCATCATAGGTGAGGCTGATCCAGGGTTTCTGGTGCATTGCGCCGAATTTCTCAGCCATGGCAGCGACAATTCCACCAGGCATGCAGCCGTGGGGCATAACGGATATCACACCAGCGAACTCAGAGGATTCCAGCCATTCGACGCCGGTGCCGATACTGAGCAATGCCTCACTGCCACACTGGGTAGAGAGATACTGGCTTGACCTGGCCAGTATCTCGGCTATCGAAGTTTCTCTCTCCGGCAGCATCTCGCGAAAATGCCTCGCCACCGATTGCTCATCGTACCTCTGGACCAGTTTCCTTATTTGGCTCTTCGCCATTGCCTGGATTTTTCGGGACTTGACGCTATCCTCGACATTCCTAACTGAGATGTACTTGATCCATTCTCCAATTGAGGAAACAATGACTTCCAGGCCTGCCGCTTCGCATTCCTTCACCAGATTGTTGTTACTAAATGTGTTGGAGCGCAAGTAGATTTCCCCGTTTATGCCAACTCGCGGCCTTCTGGGCATATCGGGATCAATCAGGGAACTGAAGTCAGAAGTTGCCTGCCTCAGAGTGCCGGCGAGGTCTTCTCTTCTACGCAGGTGACCGGCTATTTTGCGCACATACTCATCGAACAGGCGGTCTGCGAGCCCTTTCTCTTTCTCATAGGGACGGGTGCGCCAGAGCAGCTTCTCCAGGTTATCTATGGCGACCACACCTTTCCAGGCAAGGCGTTCAAAGTCCTTACCCAGGCCAAGGTCACTATAGGCCTTGTTTGACACAGTGCTTCGTATCGGCAGGTCAAAACCCATACCTTTGAGCACTCTCATCTGTTCCGTAACGTACTTCCCAAAGCGGCACGGTCCATAGGACCCGGCCATGAGCCCTTCGGCCTCTTTGAGGTTATGGCCGTTTTCATGGTGGACCCTTATGAAATCACCCAGCGTGACGCGGTATGGCAGGCATTCCGTTCCCGTGGTTACCTGGTTGCTGTAGAGGAGATTACGTTCATCAGGTTCGGGGAGCACGACGGCGTCAACCCCGTAGGCCACCATTGCAGCACCCACGGCCTCGACAAAGGGCGCCATCCTTGGCAAGAGAACGGTCTTCTTTGAACTGGTAAAGGCTGATGTTCCCCGGTAGATGTACGGGCGCTGAGCTTCCTTCCTGGCTGAGGCGGCGTACCCTTGAATGGTATCGACAAAAGCCTCGAGACGGGTGACGATGCCGGCTTCAGCGGCATGTTCGTCGATCTCCAGTTGGCCCAGCGGCTTGCTGCCGGTGATGTCTTCCAGAATTCTCAGGATGAATGAGTTGGGGCCGCACCCGAAGTTGGTCAGCACCAGCCCGTATAGCCGCGGGTCCGATGTGGTGATGGCTGTGCCGGCGATGAACTTGCTCTCATACGCCCAATAGGGACTGTCTGAGTACTTCTTGGGGTCTACCGAGTCGAGGGGCAGGTAGTCGAGTGGTACCGGCACCACCCCGAGCTGGGCCAGCTTCTCGGCAATGCCAAGATTGGCGCCCGAGTCCTGCGACAGGTATGACCGGCTTATCAAGACCACGCCCAACTGGCCGTTCTCATGAATCTGCTTCAGGAGCTTGCTGCCGAGCACTACCCTCTCCGCCTCGAATCTGCGCTGGGATTCAATCCCGGCCAGGGCCGCCTGCCTCCCTCTCCGCCCACTGAAACCCATCTTAACCGCCACGCCCGCAAGACTCTTCACTGCGTCAGAGTCTCCCTGACTGAAGTCTATCGTCGGTATCAGCAGTCGCTCCCCGAGGTTGAGGGCCTGGCGCACTATGAACGGCGATGCCTGGACGAGAGGGCAGGCGTATTTCTGATTCTCGTCTCCGTCTTTCTTGCCCAATCTAATAGCGCTGGGGTAGAGGATGTAATCCACTTCTTTGAGGGCGGCCACATGTCCGTGAAGAAGCTTGATCGGGAAACAGCTATCGGCATGGCTCATCTCAACGGCATGCTCAATGATCTCCTGCGTGGTCTTGCTCGTGAGGACAATCCGCGCATCCAGTGCATTGAGGAAACCGATAAGCATTGGCGCGTAGTCATACACCAGAAGCGACCTGGGGATCCCGACGGAAGGCCCGGCGCCGGCATTCTCCTTGTACTCCCGGAGAAGCAGTTTCTCGCGCTCGTCGAAGGCAGTCTCTCTCCTCGCCTGGTTCGTGGTACTATCAAAAAGGTCGCACCGGCTGCCATAGAAAGTAGGCTTCTCATTGGGCACTTGCATACGGGTGATAGCGCAGTTGTTGTCACAGACCTTACAGGTGAACGTAGAAAGCTGGCATGTGGAATCAATAATCTCCTGGAACCCCTTGAACCTGGAGACGCGGCCGGACACTGTCTCGCGGGCAAGGAGCGCCGCTCCCATGGCCCCGCTGACCTCCCGGTGCTCGGCAACAGTCAGGGTCTTGCCCTTGAGTTGCTCGGAGAAGGCTGAGACAACAGCCTGATTGTAGAATACCGCCCCGGTGAGGACAATCTTGTTGCCGAGTTTTCTGGAACCGACCACCTTCGATAGATAGTTCCTGGCGATGGAGTTGGCGAGGCTGGCGGTGATAATCTCCAGCGGCACTCCTTCTTGCTGGGCTGAGGTCACCGCCTGGCTCATGAAGGCGGCGCATCTTGTTCCAAGGTCGCAGGTATGCGGAGCATCGAACGCCAGGTCGGCGAACTCCCCGCTTTTCACCGAAACGTCGAGCATGTCTGCCAGCTCATCAATGAAGCTTCCCGTCCCTGCCGCACACGCCTTGTTCATCTGGTAGTCGACGACCACCCCGTTCCTCTTGATCACCAGCTTGGAGTCCTGCCCGCCGATCTCAATGATGTCAGCCTCGGGGTCTATCTCAGCGACAGCTCTGGTCTGCGCCGTTATCTCATTCTTAACGATGTCCGCGCCGATGAGACTGCCAATCAGATACCTCCCGGAACCGGTAACACCCGCGCCGGCTATCCTGACCCTGTCCGCGCCATCCTGCAACAGATTCCGGAAGACCTGTTTTACAGCATCGATAGGTCTTCCGGCGGTCATCAGATAGTTCTTCGCCAGAATCTTCTTCCCTGACTCATCAAGTATCACTGCCTTGGTACTGGTAGAGCCCACATCAACACCGAGATAGCCCGTGCACGGTTCCTCTATCCGCCGGCTCACCGCGCCGCTCTGAATGTTCACACTCGGAAGTCTGGGCGACTCGAAGTAGTGCTGGCGTTCGCCGGCCTCTGGCAGCACACTCACCCGGGAACTCTTTCCCCTTGACAGCAAGGCTGAACCTATAGCCGCCATGTAGAGATAGTTTTCAGGCACGATCACCTGCACTTCATGCCCGTTCCTTGCCGATAGGACCCCGTTGAGAGCTTTGACTATCCCCAGATTGGCAGCCACGCCGCCAAGAAGATAGATGGGTTCCTCAAGGGTCCCTTTCTCAAGAGAGACCACCATGCGGGCAATGCTTTCGCAGAGCCCGTAAAGCATTGCCTCTACGGGCACGCCCTTTTGTTGCAGGTGGATGAGGTCGCTCTTGGCGAAGACACTGCATCTGGCGGCTATTCTGGGCGGGGCGCCCTGGCACTGCAGCGCCAGACCAGAGAACTGTTCCATACTGATACCAAGCCGGTACGCCTGCTGCTCCAGGAACCTCCCCGTGCCGGCGGCGCAAAGGGGGTTCGTCGCTATCTTCCAGGGCTTCTTCAGCCCGTCTTCCAGACCCATTATAAGGGAGCTCTGGCCACCGATTTGAATTATGGTCCTGGCTTCGGGATGGCTATGAAGAAGTCCTGATGCTATCGCCAGTGAGCTGCTGTGCTCCGCCCAGTCGAGTTCTTCCGGAATGACATCTCTGGCGGAGCCTGAGACACCGGCGGCAGCAATGCGGCCGAGGTCGAACTTCTCGCCCAGCGCGGCGAGAAGTGAGTTGACCGCGTCCCTGGCGTTGGAAGCTATCTTCTCAACGGCAAGATAGACAACCCTTCCGTCTTCTTCGATGAGTGAGAGCTTGACGTTTACCGAGCCGATATCCAGTCCAAGCAAGTAACTCATATTCCCGAACTTAATTTTAACACAAGGCACAATATTGACAAAAAGGGGCGACCTCGATAGCCATCATCCGGTAACCGATTTGCCATGGCTCACCTCCTGAACTACGTGCTGCCCAGTTCCAGATGAATCCCCAGAGCCTGGCAGAGCACCTGGGTCAGGGGTTTCACCAAAGGGGCTCCCTCCTTCCGCTTCTGTCGCAGGATGCCGGCACAGCAACTCGTGGGAGTGACGATGACCTGACGGTCGGCGGCGGCGAAGACCTTATCAGCGACCGTCCGGCAGCAGTAGTTGGGAAGCGTCTTGGCGACGGTTAACCCTTCAATGGCGCCGATCAACTCTCTGGAAGCTGTGGTATCTATCTTATATCTGGGGGTGCGGTGGAGAGCATGGCAGCCTTCGTAGAAATTGACTTCACCCTCCAGACGCAACCCGGCCAGCCGTGGTAGCAGGTATTGCGTGTAGTAGAGAATCTCCAGGCCGCTGTCGCTCCACATATCAACGTAGCGCGTCATGCATCCGGCACAGGCGGCGATAATCTTCGAAATACCGAGCTTGCGGATGCGCTCGATGTTTCGGGAGGAAAGCTGCTTCGCGTACCCGTCGAAGGCGGCGATTTCATCCGGCTTATCATGGTTCAGATAGCGTATGTACGATTCTCCACAGCAGGTCTCAACGGATAAGAGGGTGTAGCTTGTCCCGAGGTGGCGCAGCAAGGCCCCCAAGTAGGCGATATGATAGAAGCTCGACGGGCCCCGGCATCCCGTTATTAGGGCGTACTCGGCGGGCTGGTCAACTGGAAGCCCCATAACATCGCGGACCAGCCTCAGCCGCATCTCCATCGGCGTCAATGAACACTCGTTCTGCTCAACACGCTCCACGATGTCCATCAAGTTTGGCCTGTTCCCCGGTACCATGTTTTCACACTCCCAAGCAGATACTGCCATGAATCAGCAAACGGATTGACTTATAGATAGGCTGTAGCCTCGACCTCCAACAGCATCTCGGGGTTGGCATAGCCATCCGCCAGGAAGAGTTCGATGGGCGGCGGCCTGCTGCCCGCCCTTTCCCTGGCTAGCTTGTGTACCAGATCAAGCCATTCATACTTCTTTACATAGCAGGCAAGCAGAAGCACCTTATCCCAGGAGGAGCCCAGTTGGGCAAGGGTCTCCCCGATTCGGGCCAGAGCCGTCTCGGTCTGCGTCTTGATATTATCCCCTGTTCCACCCCCGCCTGAAAGGAAGAGCAAGCTCTCCACCCTCAAGGCTTTCAAATAGGCTCTCGGCGGTTCGAATTCAATGCCTTTCTTCTGGTATTTCTTGCCGGCGGGAAGCAAAGCTGTTGCCTCGATTTCCACTATGGTGTCCTCGGGCAGGAAGTGGTGGACAATGATGCTGGAACTGGCAGGCCTGGTCGCCGGGGTGAAGGCCTTCTTCCGCATCTCGCCTACCGCGAGACGACATTCTTGATTCTTAGTGAAGACGGTTATCCTGACTACATCGTCAAGGGAAGCTCCCATTCTTTCCAGCTCTTTTCCAATTCTGTCAACGGCAAGGGCCGCCTCCTCGCCTGGACTTTTTCCCCCTGAGCCATTGGCAGAAAGGACTACAAAGGGCTGGTCCTTAAAGCAAAGAAATCTCTTTTGCATTCGTCCCCCTCCGAAGGGCAATGTATCCAGGATTTCCCTTTTTTCGAACCAAGTTTCCCCTCATTTTTGTTTGATCTTTGCCTGCTAACATTCTGCTGAGTCGGCCTTGTGAGCGCGGCTTTCAACTTAACTGGCATGATACCCTAGAGCAGGGTCTCGAACCTCTGCACCCTCACCACCAATGCCCCTCTTGCCCAGGTGTATTTCTCCTTCACTCGCCTTGCAAATTCACCTTCCGTTTGAATCTCTCCTTCGCCGTAAAGGATGCAGCCCTGCCCACGACGTCCTCCACTTCTCTCCACCTGCTTCGAGGCGATCAACATCTGCAGGCTCTTACTCTTTCTCAGATTAGCCTCTGTTTTGTGATACCGTCCAGCAGGGATGATGATTGTTTCCCCTTCGATGATTCCGAAATTTCTGATATAGTCTCCCCAGGTAGCTACCAGGTGGGGCAATCCGGTGTCGCTATCCCGAGTCACGATAGCCACCCATTCCGTCCTCTCCAGAATCTCCTGACAGACTGCATCCATTTTTTATTGTCTCCTATAAACCGTACTTCTGGGTTAGATCGTACTTTCGCTGCTTGCTATTATCATGGACCTTTCGCAGGCCGCGAAAGACGTCCCGGATGGCCGGATCGCCTACAG
>JAUYGE010000066.1 GCA_030690705.1 Dehalococcoidia bacterium
TGTACGAAGAGGGGGGTATTTACTACATGTACTACACCGGTGTTACCCATGCGTTTGCCCAGAGCATCATGCTGGCGACGACGATCAATCCGGCCGATCCGGCATCTTGGCAACCGAGAGGGGTGGTTTTTCAACCCAAACATCCGAACGCGGTCTGGGGTGGCTTTGACACCTGGTCTGATTGCCGTGACCCAACCGTGGTGAAGCTTGGCAGCGTTTATTATCTCTACTACACAGGGCTGGATGAGGCGGGAGGCATCGTGGGAGTGGCGACGGCCTCCTCGCCTCAGGGACCCTGGACCGATTGGGGAGCGGTTCTGACACTGACGAGTGGTATGCCTGAGGGTTCCACTCTGGCCGTTCACGGCAGTTCGTATTACCTGTTCTACAATGATACCTTCCAAGGCGAGCGCTTCCGTATTGGGTCTGGCCCGACCGGTCCCTGGACGCAAGCATATGTGTTTGCTCCCGGCTGGGCCCACGAAGTCTGGCAGGGTCAGGATGGATATTCGTATACATCTTTCCTAACGAACTACACCGTCACCATCTACCGCCTGACGTGGGATACCTTTTACAGTCCACCGCGCCCCTTCGTCGGCGAGAACGTATACCACTTGATGCTTCCGTTAATTGAACGCTGATGCGAGCACGCTTCTTTGAGCAAGATGTAGAATTCCTGCCCTTGCCCCGATCTGCGATTTCTTTTCTTGATCGCTTTCCGTACGACAAAGCGCTCTATCTCTTGCTCACAACGAGTCTTGTCTTTGCCGGTTTCTACCATTGGTTCTACGACGATCCTTTCATCACCTATCGTTTCGCAGAGAATCTGATGCACGGCCTGGGCTTCGTCTACAATCCTGGTCAACGCGTGCTCAGCACGACCACTCCGCTTTTCACGATCCTCCTCGCGCTGGGGGGAAGCCTGTGGTCTGACTTACCTCATTTGGCAATTCTACTGGGTGCTTTTGGTTTGGGATTGGGGGGACTCTTCCTATGGGAATTGGGGCGTGCGTGGAAGACTCCCGTAGCAGGATGGACCGGCTTGCTACTCTATCCGACCTTTCCTCTCTTGCTCCGCGTACTCGGATCTGAGATGCCGCTTGCCATCGCATTCTGTCTGGGGACGTTAGTCTTCTATGTTCGACAACGTTACCATCTTATGGCGGCTTTCGCTGCCCTGGCTATTCTCATACGCCCGGACAGTGTCTTGGTACCGATAATCCTCGCCTCTCACTATCTGCTGACGATTCGTCGCCCTATTCCCTGGGTATCCTTCGCTCTGTTGGACAGCCTCATACTGCCCTGGTTCCTTTTTGCCTGGCTGTACTTTGGCTCACCTCTGCCAGCCACATTGGCCGCCAAGCAGCACCAAGGAACTATGGCTATCAGCCAAGGTTTTGGGCATGGTTTGTTGACCATCGCACAGGGAACCTTGAACGATTGGGAATATTGGCTTGAAGGGCTTTTGGCTGCGCTGGGCGTTCTGTTTATGGTTCGAAGGGCGCGACCCTGGACCATTGTAGTCGTGTGGGCCGTGATCTATTTCTTGGCCTATTCCGTCCTCGCAGTCAGCCGCTATTACTGGTACTATGCACCGCTGGTTCCCGCATTTATCGCGATGGCTGGTCTCGGCGTGGCAAGCCTGAAAGATCTCAGGAGCCTGACCTCCCGGGTCACTCTCTTCCGCACCCTTGCTATCGTTCTGCTCTTCTTGTTGGCGATTGGACAACTGAGCGATCTCCGGCAGCTACGCCAATTGCCCGATGACAGGTTCAGGGTCTATCGCGCGATCGGCGAGTGGCTTGGATCCAATTCTCCGTCGCAAGCGACAATTGGGACGCTTGAGGTGGGAATCATCGGCTATTACGCCGAGCGACCGATGATAGATTTTGCCGGGCTGATCCAACCGGACGTGGCCGCACAATTCACGCCCAATGCGACATATGAAGATGCTGCGCTCTGGGCCGTCGCTCACTATCATCCCGACTATCTTGTCCTCCACGACAAGCTTTTCCCAAGACTAGAAGACGGCTATGTGAGACAGAACTGCGTCCCCGTCAGACATTTCCCCGGCGTGTTGTACGGGTATTCGGCAGATATGAGCGTGTATGCCTGTCCCAGGCCAGGGTCCAAGCTCCCTTTCCAGCAGGACTCCTAGAGCAGTCCTATCCCCCCCATCCAACACCGCCCGTTTTCGGATTCTCCTTGCTGCTCGGATCCTCAGGTCACCTCCCCTTGGATCCGAAAGTATGCTTCCGCCTGGGTCAACTGGATGTGAGCCTGTCAGAGTTGCTCGGCACGGAACGCTTGCGCGTATCCTGGAATGGATGGTAGAATTACGTTGTGAGTCTTATGGCAGGGTAGCTCAATGGCAGAGCAGCGGACTCATAAGCCGTTTGTTGAGAGTTCGACTCTCTCCCCTGACACCAAGTCACAAAGTACTTATCCGGCGGCTCGGTCTCATCGCCGCATTTTGGGAGAATAAACCTCTTCCTCCCTAGTTGCCCTCGCACTTTACACCATTGTAT
>JAUYGE010000068.1 GCA_030690705.1 Dehalococcoidia bacterium
TCGACTATTTCTGCGCCGAGTATTCCCGAGGCCTCACCCCCAATCCCAGCATTGCCAGCAACCAGCACCTCAAGTTCCGCATCCTCCTGGATAAGGCGCTCAGCCTCGACGCCCAACTGGCCACCGGCCACTACGCCAGAATCGAACGGACCCTCCAAGGCTACCGCCTGCTCAGGGCCAGAGACTCACTGAAGGACCAGACCTACTTCCTTTTCACTCTGGGGCAGTCCGAACTCGCCCATCTCCTATTCCCGATCGGAGACCTCCTCAAGAAGGATGTCCGGGCGCTTGCAACCGAGTTCGGGTTGCCGGTGGCCGACAAGGCCGAAAGCCAGGACCTTTGTTTCGTCCCCGATGGGGACTACCGTGCCTTTCTGTCCCGCCGGCTGGAACTCAGGCCCGGCGAAATTGTGGACCGCCATCAGCACTCTCTGGGCAAGCATTCGGGGACAGCCCTCTACACAGTGGGGCAAAGGAGAGGACTGAACCTGTCCTCGGAAGAGCCTCTGTACGTTCTCGCCGTGGATGCGCCGGCCAACCGGGTCATCGTAGGCCACGAAGACCTGCTTCTCCAGGATGAGGCATGGATAGACAGAGTGAACTGGGTCTCAGGCAGTCCTCCCGATGAAATCGGGGTCACGGTCAAGATTCGCTACCAGTCGCCGCAGGCGGCAGCTACACTGACTCCCGTGCACGGCCCCGACGCTATCGGGGTGAGACTGCGGTTTCTCCAACCCCAGCGAGCCATTGCCCCGGGCCAGGCGGCCGTATTCTATGACGGTGACGAGGTGCTGGGCGGAGGCATCATCCGTCTGATGGAACCAGCGTGGGGCAAGTCCAGTTGAAGCGAAGAGGCAGCAAAGACTGGGAAGGGAACCAGCCGCACGGCCACCTTCCCACACAGCCCACCTTTCTGGAAGAGCAAGCCCTTATGGAAGCGGGATACGACCTCGTGGCAGGGATTGATGAGGTCGGGCGGGGCGCTCTCGCCGGTCCCGTGGTGGCTGCCGCCGTTATCCTGCCCTCCAGAATCGAAGACCAGTGGTTTGAGTCCGTCAAGGACTCCAAGCTCCTCACCCCAGGCAAGCGGGAGAGCCTGTTCCCGTTGATTCAGGAGAAGGCGGTGGCCGTAGGTGTGGGCACCGTCCCTGCCGGGACCATCGATGCCATGGGAATTCTCCGCGCCACCATGCTGGCCATGCGGATGGCCGTGGAGCAGATGAAGCAGCGTCCCCATTTCCTGCTCATCGATGCCATAACCATTCCCTCCCTCCTCATCCCACAAAAGGGCATCATCAAAGGAGACCGGCTTTGCCTCTCCATTGCATGCGCTTCGATAGTGGCCAAAGTGACACGGGACCGCCAGATGGTGGAGATGGACTCGCTCTACCCCGGCTACGGGCTGGCCGGCAACAAAGGGTACGGCACAACCGACCACCTGGCCGGGCTGATGCAACTGGGCCCGTCGCCGATTCACCGCCAGAACTTCTCCCCGGTGCGAAAGCAGCTTCTATAGGATGAACTGTTGAACCGAAGAGAGCTCGGCGCTCTGGGAGAGAAGCTGGCGCAAGACTTCCTCAAGAAACGGGGCTACCGCATCCTGGCCACCAATGTTCGCTCCAGGGAAGGTGAACTGGACATAGTGGCGGAGAAAGGGAGATGCCTTGTCTTCGTCGAGGTACGCACCAGAAACAGCCGGTCGTTCGGCACCCCGGAGGAGTCTGTGACCTCAGCCAAGAGGGACAAGCTGGTGGGCCTGGCTCTGGCCTACATGCAGGACCATCCCCCCCACTTCCCCGACTGGCGCATTGATGTCGTAGCCATTGAGATGGACGAGGGGAAGGTGGTTAGACTCGAGCTAATCGAAAACGCGGTACAGGGGAAAGACTAGAGAAGGCCCGCCCGACAACCTAGTACTCGATAACGGCGATGACCTCCCCGGACTTCACCGTCTGCCCCGGAGCCACCTTCACTTCCTTGACATGACCGCCAACGGGGCTCAAGATGGGATTCTGCATCTTCATTGACTCGAGTATACAAAGCACATCGCCTTCTTTAACGGTGCTGCCGACGGTAACCTTCACTGCGGTTATCCTGCCTGTGATGGGGACTTCCACGATTTCTTGCGGCAACTTTCGGACCCTCCTTTGATGGTCGCTATCCAGAGGCAAACAAAAGGGCGGGGTTCTGCGCCTCACCGCTTCTTACGCCGCCCTTGACTGCTATTTACACGAACAGGCTATCTAATCCAGAGACTACACTACCTGCTGTTTCTCGCCCAGAGCCGCCTTCACCACCGGCACCGACCGCAGCACTATTTCGTCGCCCTCGCGGTCCACTACCACGGTCTCCCCGGGTGGGAAGCGACCGCCGAGAATCCCTTCGGAAAACGGGTCTTCCAGCATGGTCTGGATGACACGGCGCAGGGGCCGAGCGCCATAGGTCTCATCATAGCCCTTCTCGCCAAGAAAGTCCTTGGCGGCATCGGTGACCTCCATCTTGATGTCCTTCTCCTTCAAACGCTTGGAGACATCGCTCAACATCAAC
>JAUYGE010000070.1 GCA_030690705.1 Dehalococcoidia bacterium
ATAAAGAGATTATGAAGATATGCCCACACTCTTGCTGAACAAGAACACTGTGAAAGAGCTGCTCGACATGTCAGAGGTGATTGAGGCGGTGGAGCAAGCTTTCAGAGACTGGGTTGAGGGCAGGGGGAGGATGCCTCCGAAATCCTATATCCTCCTGGAGAAGGGCGACTTCAGGGCCATGCCGGCGGCGTTGCCGGGGGCAGTGGGAATCAAGTGGGTGAGCGTGCATCCGCAAAATCCGTCCCGCGGCTTGCCCACCGTCATGGCTACGCTAGTCATCAACGATCCGGATACAGGCTATCCCCTGGCAATCATGGATGGCACCGACATCACCGCCTACCGCACTGGGGCGACCGCGGCGGTGGCGTCGCGGTACCTGGCCCGTAAAGGCTCACGAAGCCTGGGTATCATCGGGGCTGGACGCCAGGCCTACACGCAGATTGAGGCGCACGTGAAGCTCTTTGACCTGAGAGAAATCAGGGCGTTTGATTTGTCGAAGGCTTCCGTCGAGAGGCTCATCAAAGCTTTCCCCGGTTATCCTGTCGAGGAGAGCTCTTTGGAAAAGGCTGCGGGCTCAGATATTGTGTGCACGGTGACTCCTGCGCGCTGGCCGTTCGTGAAGAGGGAATGGATTGCGCCAGGGGTCCATATCAATGCCATTGGGGCCGATGCGCCTGGGAAGGAGGAGCTGGAGCCCTCCGTGCTCAATGGGGCCGTAGTGGTGGTGGATGACCTGGAGCAATCGAGGACCTCGGGGGAAATCAACGTGCCTGTCAGCAAGGGGCTATTCAGCATGAAAGAGGTCTACGGGACGCTGGGCGAGATTATCTCCGGTAGGAAGCCGGGACGGAGAGATGATAAGGCGATCACCGTTTTTGATTCCACGGGAGTGGCCATCGAGGACATCGCGGTGGCGCAGGTCATATATGAGAAGGCGAAACACAGGGGTGGTTGCCCGTCTATGAACCTGATTGAGTGAGGAGTACTGGCGCTACGCAGTAGCGATTTCAGTTTGTATCCGGGCGTGTCTCGCGTTTCTCTGCCGACATTTCTCTCAACCAATCGAGGGCGCCAGGGGCGGCCCCCCAAAACCGCCCGAAGTGTTCCCAATAGCAATATGCTTCATCGGTGCCGCCCACGGTGACCACATCCGGCCTGGCTGTTCTGGGCAAGCGATGTCTCTTCTTGAGAAGCTCCTTTAGCACCAGGGGTGAATGTCTTATCGCTTCTCTAAGTGCTCCATCTGCCTTTCTTCTCCGTCCCAGTATGTATAGGGCCAAGGCTCGCCCATAAAGAGTCTCAGGCATTATATCGCTAGGGTATTGCTCTATGACCTCAAGGGCGTCTTCGAACCTATTCAGCTCGAATAGCGCCTCTTCGGCCATCGCCCGAACTCCCTGATTGTCGTTGGGATTGAGAGAAAGCAATTCTTGGAATAGACTCAATGCTTCCCCTGGGTGGCCCTCTTCGTATTTAGCCAGGGCTAATCCGTGAAGGCATCGGAGAAATGGCCTGTTTTCCAGCCATCCCCATTGAAGACGGTCTTCCCCTGGATTGAAATCTTTGGGAAATGCCTTGCGACCGATGCGCACAGCCTGCTCCCAGAGGTCGTTAGCTTGATCGATCAAATCCCGTTCTGATAAGACCATAGCCAAATGATGAATTGCGTCCAGATGGTCAGGCATAGCAGCGAGTACTGCCCTGAAAGCCCTCTCAGCTTGGTCGAGGTCATCTTCATCATAAAATTCGCATCCTTCGTCGAATCTGTCCATCAGGTGACTGTATGCATCTGGATAGACAAAGTGCCACTGGTGCAGGGCTGCCCTGGATAGCTTTAGCATGAGTTACTCCCCGGTTTCAATCACGGCTTAAGTTATCATTTTGCGGAGCTCTATTCAAGGTGAGGGGCAAATATGTATTAGCGACTGTGCCGCAACCATAATGCCATCTTGGGTAACAAATTGGACGATTGTGTAATAAGCGACTGCAGGTATTGGTAAAGCCGCGCTTTTCCCCTGACGTACACCAGCTTTTTCGGGCCTTGTGACACGAATCGCGCGGGTGTAAGATGACGGTCATGCGTCTGTCTCCAAAGGCCCTGGCGGGAAAGGTCCCGCTCTTCAGGTCCCTTCGCTACCCTAACTTTCGGCTTTACTGGCTCGGCATGGCGGCGACCACCTTCGGCAACCAGATGCGCCAGGTCGCCATGCTGTGGCTGGTGTATAAACTGACCGGGTCTCCCCGGGACCTCGGCTTCGTTGGCGGCGCCGATGGCATAGCCAGCATTATCTTCACACTCTTCGGCGGTGTGCTGGCCGATCGCGTGGACAGGCGGCGGCTCCTCATGTTCACGAATATCACATTCTGCGTTCTCCTCTTCCTCCTGGCGGTCTTCACCGCTCTCCAACTGGTCACGCTGTGGCATCTGATAGTGTTCGCCTTCCTGTTTGGTACGATCAACGCCTTCGACCAACCCACCAGGCAAGCCCTGTTGCCTCAGCTTATCGGAGACAGGAAGGACCTGATGAATGCCATCGCGCTCCATTCCACTCTCTTCCAAACCGCCAGGATCGTCGGCCCGTCGGTGGCAGGGCTGTTGATTGCGGCCTTCAACTCGGCTGTCTGCTTCTTCATCACCGCTGCCGCTTATCTCGCGATGGTGCTGGCAATCTATCGAGTCAAGATAGTGACGGCCGATAAGGTTGAAGGAGCGCACAGGCGCGGTTCTCCGCTGGAGGGGGTGAAGTATGTGTGGAAGAATTCCATCTTCAGCTCGATCATTGGCATGGTCCTCGTCAACAGCGTTTTCGGCATGTCCTTCGTCTATCTCATGCCCGTCTTCGCTGGAGACATACTTAAGGTGGATTCCAGGGGTTACGGCTTGCTGATGACCTTCTTGGGAGTGGGGACGCTTAGCGGAGTGCTTTTAGGCGCCATGCTGGGGAGTTTCAAGAAGAAGTGGGTGCTTCTGCTGGGCGGCTCCGGCCTCTACGGGCTGCTGCTTATTGTCCTGGCTTTCTCCAAGGATTATTCAGGAGCGGTGATAGCGATTGCCGTGGCCGGTTTCACGCAGCACCTGTATATGCTGACGGCGCAAACCGTGATTCAATATCTGGTCTCCGATGAGGTGCGCGGCCGGGTGATGGCCATCTACAGCCTGGTGTGGACGATGGGCCCGTTGGGCAGCCTTCAAGCCGGCGCCGTGGCCACCTATCTGAGTGTACCGTGGGCGATTGCTATCGGCGGTGGTGTGCTTACCAGCTTCACTATTTTCCTCTTGATAGCGGTCCCGCGTCTCAGGAAGCTGGAGATATGAGTCGTTGGATTTGTGCTATCATTTGCTGAATGTCGGACCATACAGGCCCCCCGTATCTTGAGGAGATAGCCGAGTACCTGCGCCGGAAAGGTGTCGATGCCTATCTGGTCGGCGGCTACGTCCGCGACCTGCTGCTGGGGCGCAAGACCGCGGATGTGGACATCGCCGCACCGGACGCCACCGGCCTTGCCAGGGAGATCAGCCGTGTCTTCAACGGCACCTTTGTGCTCCTGGACGAGGCCCACCGGATATCCAGGGTGGTGATGCCATGGCGCGAGGGCGATGGCGGTGAGTTCCACCTCGATCTCTCCGATTTGAGAGGGGACATCGAACAAGATCTGGCTCAGCGCGACTTCACGATAAACGCTATGGCTGTATCGCTGAAAGACGCCCTGGAGGACCGGTCCTGTCTGACCGTCATTGACCCGTGGGGAGGCCGGAAAGACCTCGATCAGCGGTCGGTCAGGGCGTTGAATGAGGCCGTCTTTCGGGCTGATGCGCTGCGCTTGCTGCGGGCAGTGAGGCTGGCGGCCGAGCTGGGTTTGCGGATTGATGAAGGAACGGAAACCCTCATCCAGCGTGACAGCCGCCTCATGTCCGGCGTCTCCGGCGAGCGGGTGCGGGAGGAGCTCTTCCGCCTGCTGGCCTTGCCCGGGGCAGCGAGGACACTGAACTACTTGGACCGGCTTTCCTTGCTGACGGCTATCATTCCAGAGCTAGTTCCGGCGAAAGGCGTCGAGCAGCCCATAGAGCACCACTGGGACGTGTTCCAGCATTGCATACAGACGGTGGGAGCGGTGGAGGGCCTTCTCGGCGAGTCCCCATGGGAGTACGGCGGCAAGGACATTATTGACGCCGCGCCCGTTTTCACTGACTGCGCTTCATATTTCCGGGAAGAGATAGGCTACGGCAGCAGCCGGTTGACCTTGCTGAAGATGGCCGGTCTGTTACACGATATCGCTAAACCCCAGACCAAGGCTGTTGATGAAACGGGACGGACCAGGTTTCTCGGCCACCCGGTCCTCGGCGCTGAAACGGCGGGGGCCATACTGGAAAGGTTGCGGTGCAGCAACAGGGAGATAAAACTGGTGACAACTGTGGTAAAATATCACCTTCGTCCGGGTCAGCTGAGCCAGGAGGGCATGCCAACCCGGCGGGCGATTTATCGCTATTTCAGAGATGTGGAAGGAGCTGGTATAGATACCATCTACCTGTGCATGGCTGATTTTCTGGCCAGCAGGGGTCCGGAGATTGACAGCGGACCATGGCGAGAGTTCACCGGGTTGGTCGGCTATACTCTCTCCCATCATTTCGAGGTCGAGCAGACAAGACCGCTCAAGCTGCTGGATGGCAACGACCTCATGAGACACTTTGGTTTGAAACCGGGGCCTGAGCTTGGCAGCCTTCTGGAGCAGGTGAAGGAAGCCCAGGCCGCCGGGGAGATACAAAGCCGTGAGGAGGCCCTGGAGCTGGTGAGCAGGATTCTAGCTTAGAACGGAGTTACGTTATGCGGCGAGGCAAGAAGACTCTACTGTTCATTCTGATACTGGTCGTTTTGGGTCTCTGGGTTGTTTTAGATAACGAGGTCAGTATTCCCATGCTGGGCAAGAGGCAGGGCTTCCAACTGGGGCTGGACCTTAGAGGAGGCACTCACCTGGTGCTCGAGGCTGACTTTTCAAAGCTCGATCCCGGCGCCAGCCGCGAGGAGGCCATGGATGGTGTGGTCTCCATCATCGAGGGCCGAGTCGATAAGTACGGTGTAACCGAGCCGGTCATCCAGCGGCAGCCGGGGGGTGAGCGAGTCATTGTGGAGCTCCCGGGGGTGAAGAACATCGATGAGGCGGTGAAGCTCATCGGCCAGACGGCGCAGCTCGAGTTCCGCGAGGCGGTGCTCGATGCCAACGGAGAGCCGGCGAGAGACAGCGAGGGCAACATCCAGTGGAAGCCGGCTAAGGACGTTGGTCTCGAAGGCAAGGAGATAGCTCTGACCGGGGGATTCCTGAAACGGAATACCCAGGTGGTCCTGGACCCGACCACCAGCCAGACTCATGTAGCTTTTGAGTGGAACAGCGAAGGGGCGGAGCTTTTCGAGAAAATTACCAAGAGGAATATTGGGAAGCCGCTGGGCATCTTCCTTGACGACCGCCTCATCTCGGCGCCGACCGTGCGGTCGGTTATCAAGGAAAAGGGCATAATTGAGGGGCTGAGCGTCGAGGAAGCCAGGCTGCTCTCCGTCCAGTTGAACGCCGGCGCCCTGCCGGTTCCGCTCTCCATAGTGGAGCAGCAGGACATCGACGCCGTGCTGGGACAGGACTCTCTTCAGAAGAGCCTGGTCGCCGGCATCACCGGTCTGATTATGGTCCTGCTATTCATGATAGTTTACTATCGCCTGCCCGGATTCGTTAGCTGCCTGGCGCTCCTGGTCTACGGAGTCCTGGTGCTGGCCGTTTTCAAGCTGGTTCCCGTAACTCTGACCCTGGCCGGGGTGGCCGCTTTCATCATCTCCATCGGCATGGCCGTGGACGCCAATGTTTTGATAGCGGAGAGGATGAAGGAAGAATTGCGAGGCGGCAAGACGGTCCTCGCGGCCATGGAGGCCGGATTCAACCGTGCCTGGAACGCCATCCGGGATAGCAACATGGCTTCGCTGATTACCTGTGCCATCTTGTGGTGGTTCGGCAATCAGTTTGGCGCCAGCGCGGTGAAGGGTTTTGCCCTCACGCTGGCCCTGGGTGTGGCCCTGAGCATGTTCAGCGCGATCACGGTCAGCCGGAGCTTGTTGAGGTTGTTCCTGGGCTCCGGTCTCGCCAAGAATGAATCGCTCTTCCTGGGAGCAGGAGAGAGCCCCGCTAAAACCGGGGCAAAGGAGAGCGCCCGTGTTTGATTTCATGCGGAACAGGGTGCTCTTTCTTCGTCTCGGGTTTGTCATCGTCGCGGCCGGTATAGTCCTGCTGGCGGTCTTCGGTCTCCGTGCCGGGTTGCAGTTTACAGGTGGGTCCATCATGACACTGGTCTTCGGTCAGGAGGTGGGACAGTCCGACCTCCGGCAGGAGCTGAGCAATATGGGGTACAGCGAGGCCGTTATTCAGGTTACTCATAAGGATGGCTTCACCGTAAGAGGCGGGCGACTGGCTCCTGCCAGGATAGATGAGGTGAGAGCAGGGCTGGAGGCGAAGTACGGCTCCCGGTCATCCTTTGTTACCGCGCGGGATGAGGGCGATGGCACCTTATTGACGGTGGTGTTTACCCATGCGCCGGAAAGGGCCGGCTTACTGGAAACGTTAAAGCCCCTGGCCTTGGGCGATATCTCTGTTGCGCCATTGGAGAAGCCGGGTGCTCCCGCTTTTCTGGTCAGGATGAGGGAGCTGAAGCAGGAGGTACAACGGGACCAGACGGGCCAGGTATTGCCATCGGCGAAGGCCCAACTGGAGATGGCTCTGGAGAAGAAGTTCGGCCGCTTTGCATCCTTTGACTATTACGTCGTCTCTCCGGCTATTGCCGGAGAGGTGGTGCGCAATGCAGCCATTGCCGTGGCTGTGGCGGCGGTGTTCGTTCTGCTCTACATTTCCTGGGCTTTCCGCCGCATGCCCAGTCCCTTCCGCTACGGGGCCTGCGCCATACTGGCTCTGCTCCACGATATCTTCTTCATGCTGGGCACCTTTGCCGTGCTGGGCGCTGTAGCCGGGGTAGAGGTGGACGCCATGTTCATCGCCGCCATGTTGACAATTTCCGGCTACAGCGTGCACGATACCATCGTGGTGTTCGACCGCATCCGTGAGAACATTAAGAAGCCCGGCAAGACCGACTTCCTCACCACAGTCAACAACAGCATTGTGGAGACGCTGGTCCGTTCCCTCAATACTGGGTTCGCCACCCTCTTCGTCCTCGTGGCGCTGCTACTATTTGGCGGCGTGACCATCAGGTTCTTCCTTGTCGCTCTCCTTGTTGGCCTCATCGTCGGCACCTACAGCTCGATTTTCGTGGCCAGCCAGTTGCTGGTCATCTGGGAAAAAGGAGAATGGCGCAGGTTCCTTCCATGGGCGAGAGCCTCCGTAGCGCCGGAGCGAGCCGGCACCTAAAGAGAGCGGGGCTAGTGGGTGAGTGGTGATGAATCTCTCTTCTAAGGCCGGGGCTGCCGGCCTTTCGGTGGCTTCGAACATCTTCCTCAGCCTCCTGAAGATGACGGCGGGGCTGGTCACGGGCAGCGTAAGCGTCCTGTCCGAAGGTATTAACAGCCTGGTTGATCTGTTTGCTTCGTTGATTGCCTTTTTCAGCATACGCAT
This sequence comes from Dehalococcoidia bacterium, assembly GCA_030690705.1. GTDB lineage: Bacteria > Chloroflexota > Dehalococcoidia > JAENJB01 > JAENJB01 > JAENJB01. The sequence goes on from JAUYGE010000070.1 coordinate 7,600, forward strand.
CGCCGGCCACCCGGCGGATGATGAGCATCCTTTCGGACATGGGAAGGCAGAGAACATTTCAGGTGCGGTAGAGGGCGTTCTCATCTTCATTGGCGCCGGCATTGTTATCTACCAGGCCATCAGGAAGCTGATGTTCGGCGTCACCATACAGATGGTTGACCTGGGGCTGGTGGTGATGTTCCTCTCCGTAATTGTGGATATCGTAGTTTCGCGTCACTTGCACAGGGTAGCTCGGATGACCGATTCGCTGGCACTGGAGGCTGATGGCGATCACCTGAGTACCGATGTCTACACTTCTGGTGGTGTCCTCGTGGGGCTGGCCCTTATCAGGATAGGCTTACTCTTTGGGATAGAGCAAGCCGCTATTCTCGACCCTGTCATTGCCCTCTTGGTCTCCTTTCTCATTTTGAGGACAGCCTACCGCATAACGCGCAAGTCGTTTGGCGGGTTGGTGGATACCCGGCTGCCTAGGGAAGAGGAGGAGACAATAAGAAAAAGCATCATGGAGCACGGCCGGGAACTGGTGGGCTTTCACGCTCTCCGCACCAGGAAAGCGGGCGGGGAGCGCCATATTGACCTTCACCTGGAGATGGCGAAATCGGTGAGTCTGGAAGAGGCGCACCGTATTTGTGACCACCTGGAGAAGGACATTGAGGAGAAACTTTCCCACACCAGCGTCATTATCCACTGTGAGCCGTGCCACTCCGAGTGCCGGCAATGCGCCGTCATGTGTGCCGAGCGGGATGGCTCCCCGGGTCAGGCTGGGCCCAGGCCGTGAAGCCGCTTTACCTGGAGGATGGTATCGTCGAAGCCCCTGGGAGTCCCTTGGCTGTCCGGGCTCCCCATCGGGTCCGGCGATTCGGGATTTCCTAGCAGCACATCGAAGGTGGCTCTCACGGAAGCCGCCAGGGCGGTGGTGTTGTAGCCGCCTTCGAGAGCCAGTAGCAGACGTCCCTGGCAGTATTCGTCCGCCAGTTTCCTCAGCGTGGCTGCTATTTGGGCGTAACCGTCCACCGTCAACTCCATCATAGCTATGCTGTCGCTCCAGTGGGCGTCGTAGCCTGCTGAGGCCAGAATGAGATGGGGCTGGAAACGCCTGGCAACCGGTATGAGCACCTCATCCAGCACCCGCCGGTATTCCTTGTCCCCACAGCCCGCCGGCAGAGGCACATTGACAGTGTAGCCCTTGCCCTCTTTCTCTCCCGTCTCGATGATGCTGCCGCTGCCCGGATAGAATGGGTACTGATGGGTGGAGAAGTAGAGCACCCGCGGGTCGCCGTAGAAGGTATCCTGAGTCCCGTTGCCGTGGTGGACATCGAAGTCCACAATCAGGATGCGCTCGACGGCCAGTTTCGTCTGGGCGTATCTGGCGGCGATAGCCACGTTGTTGAAGAGACAGAAGCCCATTGCCCGCCTGGTGGTAGCATGGTGTCCCGGCGGGCGTACGAGAGCAAAGGCATTGTTGACCTGACCGTTCATCACGGCGAGCAGGGCCTGCAGCACCCCGCCGGCGGCGTAGAGCGCCACCTGGTAGGAGGCGGGAGAGACGACGGTATCGGGGTCAAGCCAGCCGCCCCCTTCCTGAGCAACCCTCTGGACATCCGAGATAAGTTCCTGCGTGTGCACCAGGGAGAGCTCCTCTATAGTAGCCGGGCGTGGCTCGATAGCGGTGAGCTGTTTCTCCAGGCCGGTCTCATTCAGCATCTGTGCTACCGCCCGCAGCCGGGAGGCATTCTCGGGATGAGAGCCGGTGTCGTGTTCGAGGTAGATGGGATGGTAGACCAAGCCTGTTCTCATCAGCCTCTCAATGATAGCAGGGCTCCAGCGATGAAGCAATGGCCCAGGTTGAATTGTTTGCCTGCTCGCGCCTGTGCTATACTCCAAACCATCTTGCGGCTATGACATTAGACCTGTTTCAGACGGTGCCTCAGATAGAGGCCATGTCGGCCGAATTGAAGGCCGAGCGCTCCCGCCACCAGCAGCAGTTGCAGGAGGCGCTGGAGCTTCTTGGGAGCGCTTTGGACGTACAGGCGCTAAAGCGGAAGATCGAGACCGGCAAGACTACGTGGCTGGTAGCCGGCCTCGAAAGCGGTCTCGGAGAGCGCTTTCCACTGCCGCCGACCCCACCGGATTTCTATGTCGTCGCTACGGACGGCTCTCACATCGACATCGACCGCCATCGCACCGCCAGTTGCTACCTCATCAACGTCGGTCTGGTGGCTCTTCGCTACGGGGAGAATGCCCAGGCGCATCTGTCCAACTTGCCCCGTCTGTACTCCAGTAAGGAAGAGATGGTCCTCTCTCTTCCTTTGTCCGGAAACCGCAGTGAACCACTGCGGGGAGAGCTTCTGGGAGTGAAGCGCGGTGCGGAAGAGTGCCGGCGGCTGTGCGACCTGGTCCGGCAAAGGGCGGAACCGTCTCCCACTTTGGCCTTGCTCGATGGCTCTCTCATTCTGTGGGGCCTGACAGGAGGGGCTTACCCGGAGGCTGTAGTCCAGGAGCTGCTCGAGACGGGACTGCTGGCCTGCCTGGGGGAGCTGCAGCAGTTGGCAGAGAAGGGGCCGCTGGGGGTGGGAAGCTATATCAGCTTTCCCGGCAACACGGAAGTGGTGAACGCTCTGAGAGTGGCTGTCTGTCCTCGTGAACCTGTTGACTGCGACCGCTGTTCAAGGGAGGGGAAGGAGAAGGAGTGCGAGAGGATGGCCGGTCTAAGGGACCGCGACCTCTTTGCCGGCCTGCTCAAGCCCGGCGAGCGGTCGCCCATGTTCTACAGTCGCTCTTCTATTGTCCGGAGGTATTACGGCCGGCATGAGGTGTGCTTCTTCTATCTGAATGTGGAGGACGAGATAGCCAGGGTGGAAGTGCCGCGCTGGGTGGTTAATATGGGACTGATCGACCTCACCCATGCTCTGGTCTACGACCAGTGTCGGCGTGGACAGGGCTACCCGGTGGTGTTGAGCGAGGCGCACGAGCAGGCGGTGTTGACAGGCGCCGACCGGGAACGCTTCTGGGAGATGGTGGAGGAAACCATGGTTAAGGAGGGGATGGAGATAAAGGGCTCGGCCAAGAGCGACAGCAAGAGGACCCGGTGGATTTGACACCCATGACCGGCGCGATAGCGGAACCGTCGCGTGTGGGGGAAGTGGTTGAGGCCAGCACTGCCAGTTTCGTCGCCCAGTGCTACGAGCTTCACCAGCCTCCACCTCTGGGCAGCCTGGTGAGGACCAGGGCCGGTTCCATTATGATATACGCGATAGTCTTCAACGCCCGAACCGGCAGCATCGAGCCGGGGCGCCGCCCCATTGCTCGGGGGCAGGAAGAGGAGGAGGAAGGGGATATCTTCAAGAGCAATCCCCAGATCACCAAGCTGTTGCGTACCGATTTCGAGGCCGTAGTGGTTGGCTACCGGGACGAACTGCTGCACCAGTATCTCCCTCCGGCGCCGGGTCACATTCACAGTTTTGTTCACATATGTGAGAAGAAGGAAGTGGAGGAATTCTCGGGCAGGCTGGATTTTCTGGATATTATCCTGGAATCGAAGATTCTGCTGGGCGTGGATGAGTTGGTTGGCGCCAGTCTGCGTTACGCCAGCGGGGCTCACGCCGACCCGCGGGCTTTTCTGGTGGAGGCGGGGAGGGCGCTCGCTTCTTCGCTGGGTGGTGACCTGCACCGGCTCAATTCGCTCTTGAAGAGGCTGAAATGAGGTCATTCAGTAACCTCTCATCCCTACCTCTCTTAAGACGCCCGTGGTCTTGCCTCAAATGTCATTCTGAGGAGCGAAGCGACGAAGAATCTCTGGTGGGGTTAGTGATCCACGAACAGGCCCCACCACTCCGAGATCCTTCGCTTCGCTCAGGATGACATGGAGACGGCACTTTTGGGGCAAAGCCGACGCCCATTGATAGGCGGTATGTTGAATGACTGCTGAAAACCAACTTGTTCCGGAGAAAGCAGAACTGGGCGGGAAGAGGCTGGGGATGGTGGTGGAGGGTTCCCTGTCCATGGGGCTGAAGGTGAGATTGGACCGCTCCACCTTTGTGGAGGATATGTCGGTCGGCCGCTATGTCACCATTCGAGGGCAGAAGGACTATTTCCTCGGGATGGTCACTGGAATTGAGCTGGGAGCGGCGGACGACCGGCTGGCATCTTCGCCGCTAGATGCCGCCGACCCCTTTATTGTCGAGGCTGTGGCAGGGAGCGCCACGTACGGGCTCCTGCATGTGATGCCGCAGGTGAAGCTGGGCCGGCGGGCCATTGACCTGACTGAGGGCGCCAAGCCGGTGAAGACGGTGCCGGCCCACTTCTCGGCTGTCTGGGAGTCATCGCAGAGGGATATAGAGCTGGTATTTGGCAAGGAGGACGAAAGAAGGTTCTACCTGGGTACTCCGCTCGACATGGAGACTCAAGTATGTCTTGACCTGGTAGAGCTGACCAAGCGGTCCAACGGAGTCTTCGGCAAGAGCGGTACCGGCAAGACTTTTCTCACGCGGCTCCTCCTTATCGGCATTCTGCAAAAGGGTGCCGCAGTAAACCTGGTGTTTGACATGCACAGCGAGTATGGATGGGAAGGGCGCAGCGAGACTAACTACAAGGTCAAGGGGTTGAAGCAACTTTTTCCCTCCAAGACAGCTATTCTCACCCTGGACGAAGAAAGCACCAGGCGGCGAAAGGTTAGCCCGGATGGGGTAGTGAAGATAGGTTACGGCGAGATTGAGCCGGAGGATATTGAGCTTCTGAGGCAGACATTGAATCTTACTGAACCATCGGTGCAGGCGGTGTACCAGTTCTCCCGCGAGTTTGGCAGGGACGGCTGGCTGTCGGGCCTGCTCGCCCGCCGGACGGAAGAGGAGACCGCCGAGCTTCTCGCAAGACTGAACGTCCACGAGAGCACTTACCGCAATTTGCTCCGGGGCATGGAACGCTTGAGGCGGCTGCCCTTCCTGGTGGACGAGGCTTCCCATCTTCCCGTGCAGCGGATTATGGAGTATCTGGACAGGGGTGTGAATGTCGTCCTGGAGTTCGGGCGTGTGACTAGCCCGGAGTCCTACATCCTGGTGGCCAACATGCTCACGCGCCGTATTCATGAGCAATACGTGGAGCGGACGGAGATGGCTCTGGGCGAGGGCAGGCAGCCTCCGCGTCCACTGGTCATCACGCTGGAAGAGGCACACCGGTTCCTGAGTCACGAGGTGGCAGAGCAGACCATCTTCGGGAGGATAGCCCGGGAGATGAGGAAATACAACGTGACTCTGCTGGTGATAGACCAGCGGCCCAGCGGGATCGATGAGGAGGTAATGTCTCAGCTTGGTACCAAGATAACCTGCTTGCTGGACAACGAGCGGGATATCGATTCTGTGCTGACAGGCGTGGCCGGCAAGAGTGAGCTGAAGGGAGTGCTGGCAAGGCTGGAGTCGAAGCAGCAGGCGCTTATCTTCGGCCATGCGGTGCCGGTCCCGGTGGTGATAAGGACACGGGAGTACGGCTCGGCTGACTCGTATCGCGGTCTTGGCGTAGCGCATGGTGCTGACGCAAAACGGCGTTCGGGAGAGGATGCCAGAGAGGTGTGGGAAGGGTAGTTGTCCCGGCTCTCGGGGTTGGCCTTTAGTTGAAATCGTATTGTTGGTATAATGGGGTTCATCCTCTTGGGACAGATAGCGGCAGCGCGGTGTGTCCAGGGCAGTGACATCAAACAAGGAGGCTACCTGATGAGCACGGACGGCAAGCTCATCGCCTGGTTTAGCGAGGTGGGCCAGGGAGATATCGCACTGGCCGGTGGCAAGGGCGCTAATCTGGGCGAGATGAGCCGAGCGGGGATGCCAGTCCCTCCCGGGTTTATTGTTACCGCTGAGGCGTATTTCGAGTTCATGCGAGGGGCCGGCCTGATCAGAATGGCCCGGGATTTGCTTGAGGGGCTTGATTCGAGCGATGGCAAGCAATTGCGACAGGTGGCCTCTGAAATCCAGGGGAATATCTCTCAGTGCGAGATGCCCGCAAGTCTCAGTGAGGAGATAAGACGGTACT
>JAUYGE010000091.1 GCA_030690705.1 Dehalococcoidia bacterium
CGGTCACCGATGGGGCGAAGGCGTTGGTGTCGCCTGTCATGACTATGTCCGGGTTCTTGGCCGGTCCCTCGGCGAATTTCATCTTGCCTTTATCGATGGAGAGGGAGAAAGGCCCATCCTCCCCCTTGAAGTCGAACTGGATAGTCTTCGACCAGCCTTGCATCAGTTCTGCGCTTCTGTCAATGGAATTGATGAGGTCGACCGTCTGCATCAGAGCCTCTTTGCCTTTGCCCATATCTGGCTCCTTTCGACCCGCGCCGGCGGGGGTAGACTCGGGTGATGTGAGTGTAGCAATTGCGGGATTGCCGAACGGAAGATTATACCACCGGCGCCGCTTGTGTCAAGGTCAAGTTCGGGAGGTAGTTTGGCAGCTTTTTCACAGGCCGTTCGTGGTGAGCCAGTCGAACCATGAAGGGCCCTTCGACAAGCTCAGGGCGAACGGGACAAGTTCCATTTTCGTGAGAATCTCAACAGCACGGTGGTGAGATTGCGGCGGCGCTTCAGTCCTCGCCCTCTTTCAGCTTCGAAAGGTAGACGGAGCTGGTGTCTTCAATCCTGCCGTACTTCATCACCTCTTCGACCAGCTTCCTGTCCCAGGAACCTTCTCCGACAATCCGGGTGAGGGCTGCCGTGTCGAGCTGAGACACCTCCATCCACTTGCCCGCGCGCACTATCGCGTCATCGAGCCCACCGCGCTCGGCCTCGCTCTTGCCGGGGAACCTCAGCCGGCTGTCGAACTTGACCCTGACCTTGCTGCCCGTTCCTCTCATAGCCGTTACCCCCTCCCGGCGGGCGTACTCGACTATGGCTTCCTTCACCTTGTCCATTTCCTCCCCGATGGTCCCGGCCTGCTCTTTAAGCTCGGCATACCTGTTGATCAGGACGACCCCCGGCTCCTTCAGGTACTCATTCGGGGGCAGCGACTCTATGACGTGGAAATGCCTTCGCGCCGGGCAGAGGTCGGGGTACTCGCACCAATCGCAGTAAGACGATTCTTTCGGCGGGAACTCCAGCGCCGATTCAATCTCGTCGATGAGCCGGGTGGTATCCGCTGTCAGCCGGGCGATTGCCTCGTCGGAGCGGGAGGAGACCAGGTCGCGGTCGAAGGCGAGGTAGTGCCAGACGAGCTTGATGTCCTTGATGTCGGGCCATCTCCGCTGCACGCCGAGCTGGTAGAGGGCGAGCTGGCGGTCGTGGTCCACGTTTTCCTGTCCGGGGAGGTGGGCCGAGGTCTTGTAGTCGTGAATCTGGTAACCGCCATCGCCGGTGCGGGAGAGCCGGTCAATGAAGCCGGTCATCTTATACCTGCTTCCCTTGTCCAGGGCGAAGTTCAGCCGCATCTCGGTCTGGATGGTGATGTCCGCGTTAAAGGGGGCGTAGCGATGGTAGTAGGTCTCGATCATCCTCTTGCCGAGGGCCTGGTAGTGCTCCCGGGTGACGTCCTCCCTGGTGATGACGACGGCGTCGTGCCAGCTCTTCTGCCAGGTGATGTCATAGAAGGAGAGCAGCTCGGGCAGGCTGATCACCCTGGTAAGCCGGGCATCGTCGTAGCACTTCCTGAGGGTCTCGTGGACCATGTTCCCCAGGAACGCTTCGACACCTTCGGTGTCCCGCTCGATCTTATCGCGGTAGTGGAGCTTGTACTTCAGCGGGCACTGCTCGTACACGCTGAGCTGGGAATGGGAGTAGATGGGCATGATTCCTCCTCAGTACGCACACTTGTCGCTATCTTCTGAGCTTCTTCCCTTTCTCCTGGCGATGGCCCTCATTTGGTTCCTTGAAAAACCCGGGCACAGCTAGGACTTTGGCAAGAGGGCCAAACCAGTGAACGTGCAATTTGTGTGCGGCACGGGTAACCGCTATATACAACAGTCTTCCGTTCATTTCTGTAGAGGGGTAATTCCTTTCCCTCGCATTTGCCAATATTACAGCGTCATATTCGAGCCCCTTGGATGTGAATATTGAGCTGATAACTACCTTCGAGTCATAATCACCGCGCTTGTCCAGTAGCACGCTGTTCGAGATACCGGCTCTAGCAAGTTTCTTCCGCAGTTCTGACGCCTCTAGTGCCGTCTTACAAAGAACAGCCACGGTTTGCATGCCCTGATCACTGAGGGTGCGTATGTCACGTGCAATCGCGTCTACCATGTCCTGGAATGTCTTGGAACGAACAAAGACAGGACGTTCTCCGTGCCGCTGGTATGGGCGTGGCCTAGGTGCTCGAGGGGCGATCTTGGTCAGGATTCGCCGGGCGTATTTCGTTATTTCATAAGTCGATCGGTAACTGTAGGGAGCTTCCCAGTACCGGATGTTCTGTTCAGGGAACAGATTCTTGACTTCACGCCAGCTGCTGATACCCCAGTGCGGCAGGAGTCGCTGTCCCAGGTCACCGAGAATGGTGAAGGCCCCGTTTCTAGAATGAAGCTTCAATACTGTGAACTCAAGCGGTGAGACGTCTTGAGCCTCATCAACGACGGCGTGTGAGAAAGAACTTGGCTTCTGCCTCCTATCCCCTAAGTTCAAACGGTCGTTGATGGCATGATCGAGGTAGCACAATGCCGGCAGGTCTTCTCGTTTGAACTTCTTCTCTCGGTTCTGTGACAATCGGACAACGATTTCGAGTTCATTCTCTGTCAGAGTGTTCTTCGAGGCCGTAGCTAATGAATCCCTGTTGGACAGGAGATCGAAGTAGGCATTCGCGAAGTCAACCTCTGGCCAGAACTCGCTGAATTTCTTCTCGATTTCTGCTTGAAGTTGAGGCTCTAACAGTCGGTCCAGCTTCTTTCGAATTTCACTCTCGACTTGTTGTAGAACCCTCTTTCGCGCCTCATTCAAATGCGTTTCGGTGGACTTGCGGGCTATCTTCTTGACTGTAGCCTTTGCCATGAGCTTGCGGTGTCCCACGACAATGTCAGTCGCACTTCCAATGAAACGAGTGCGCATGCTTTTCGCATATTTATCAAGAATGCGTGCCATCGCTAGCGACCCCTTCAATCTGGCAACCTGCGTGCCTTCCGGCAACTTTCCGATTGAACCCCGGAGGTCTTTCTCAAGCAGCCTGTCGAGGGGTTCGGTCTTGACTGAATGTGACAGCGTGCTCCGGAGCCAATCGAAGATGGTTCTTTGCTTAATCTTCGGTATTTCTAACTCAGGCAACATGCTCGAGATGTATCTGAGAAACACCTTGCTCGGGCCAAAGAAGATGACTTCTTCAGGCGTTAATTTCGTTTCCCCATGTGGTGATAGAAGATACGCGAGTCGGTGAATTCCAACTTCGCTCTTACCACTTCCAGCTACACCCTGGACTATTATCACACCTCGGAACCCTGCAACTATCTGCTGATATTGCTGAGGTTGAATAGTCTCAACAATATCCCGCAATTGACCGGTTCTTCTTTTTGCGAGAGCATGCGCTAAGGGAGATTCTTCTGCATGGATGTGCATCGCCTTGGCACCGGGTGTAGCAAGCCGGTACACGTCCCTGTACTCAACCAGACTGGTATTTTCAATCTGCAGATGGCGTGTCAAGCGAACAGTACCGTCTATCGCATCCCCGCTTTTTGGGACTTTGTATCCGTTGCTTGTGGGGTCATAGTACAGGGCGGCAACAGGGGCCCAGAAGCTGTAGACATAGTCGATCTCAATGTGGTACTTGCCGATATAATATGTCTCTGCTCCGGCAGGTGAGGTGGCTGGCTCGAAGTCGACGCGACCGAAATAGGGCGTAGGTCTCGCCTCCTCGAGGTTTCTTATGCATTCTTCGTATATGCGACGGGTTTCTCGTAGAGTTTCACCGGTCCCCGTTTCCTCCTTACCCTTTTGGCACCATTGCTTGCGATCATCGACAATCTGGTCAATCCTACCTATGGTCTGTTCGAGTTTAGTCTCCTCTTCTTTTCGAATACCATCTTCCATGCTCACCTCCCATATAGTCGTGTCTTCAACTCAAAAGCGTTGCTTCAGCAATAGCCTCTCCCGTAGCACCTTCAGATTCATCACGTCCTCCTTGTTGTATTGCAGCAACAGGTCCAGGGCAGCCCGGTCGCCATGCCTGCGGTACCGCTGCCACAGGAGCACCGCGTCCCACCCGGTGATGCCGTTCGTCTGGCGGGGGATGCCCAGCTTCTGCTCGACGGCCTTGAAGCCGCCGTACAGCTTGCACCGCCAGCAGTCATGCATCAGGTCGTGATGGGCGAACAGGCCTTGCAGGTCTATACCCAGCGAGCTATGGATGAAGGGCAGATCGAACCTGCTGCCGTTGTATGTATAGATAGCGCCCACGCCGGTGAGGAGTTCAAGGAAGTTCTTCTTGGTCGCCTCCTTGCCCACCAGTTGCAGCATCTTGCTCCCACTGCCATTGACCAGGTACATGCCGATGACCGTTATCTCAGCATACTGGCTGGACAGGCCGGTGGTCTCGAT
>JAUYGE010000100.1 GCA_030690705.1 Dehalococcoidia bacterium
CGCCATGATGAGCTTCCAGTTGAAACTAAGGTTGCCTGCGCGGGAGCAGCTACCCCAGCGGGTCCGCTGCCCCCGGATGCCGAGCCGCGTACAGGCGACGCCCAGTCCGGCGCCTAGCTTACTCGCCTTCTCCCCTATCAGATGCACGGCCTCGCTCCGGTACCACCGCTCCAGCGCCGTGGTCAGCCCATCGGCGCCCGACGGGAGGCAGACTAGCAGCCTGTCCCCCTCCACGCTCACACTCCCACTGCCATTCTCAGATGCCTGTGCCACCACCTCCAGCTCCCGGCCGAGATAGGGAACGGTACCGCCGGCGCTTAGAGGCTTGTCGCTTGCAACTCGCCTGACCCGCTGGCACCGGGCCAGCGTTTTCAGTATCCACCGCTGCTTCCTGCTCAGCAGATCGGAGACGCCGTCTGACTTGTAGTGCCTGGGGATGACGACGATGAGGCCGACCTCCGGTTTCACCTCCAGACGGACATATCTCGCCCTGGGACTGCGCTTGATGGTGTAGGGTATCGTCTGGCCGCCGATGATAGCTTCGCGCGAGGAGTCCAACGTCTCTGGTGAATAGTCCGCACGCATCCCGCGGCCAGGTCGAACGCGCACAGGCTTACGAATCGTCCCCACCCTTCTGTTGGCCGGTCAGCGCGACTAACCACGACGATGGTGTATGTGAATTATCTCGTTTGAGAGCAAATGTCTGCGGATAGCTGCGGATAAGCGACACCAGCCGGGCGTGGCCGTACGTCCGGGGGTCGAACGCCGGGTCCAATTGGCGAAGAGCGGAGCCAAGCTCCGACAGATGGACCCATTCCTCTTCCTTCGCAACCAGCTCGAACCCCTGGACAAGAAGCCCCAACGGTTCAGGTGCTCCGGTCTTATCTTCCTTTGCTGGTTTCCTTCTCTTTCCCTCAGTTCCGAGCAAGTTCTCGCAAAAGATGAACTGGTTGCAGGCGTTGGTGAAAGCCTCCGGGGTCTTCTTCTCTCCCACGCCAATGACGAACAGCCCTTCCTCTCTGATTCTGGTTGCCAGGCGCGTGTAGTCGCTGTCACTGGAAACGATGCAGAAGCCCTTAACATAGTTACTGTGAAGCAGGTCCATGGCGTCGATTATCATCGCGCTATCAGTGGCGTTCTTTCCCGTTGTATACCTGAACTGCTGAATGGGCTGAATCGCATGCTCATGAAGTGCCTTCTTCCAGCTATTCATGTTAGTGGTAGTCCAGTCCCCGTATATCCGCTTGATCGTTACCAGCCCGGCTTTGCTGACCTCAGCCAGGATTTGAGGAAGAAGGGACGCCTGAGCATTGTCGCCATCAATCAGTACTGCGACCCTCGGCTGTTCAGATTGTTCACTCATCTTGGACCTCCTTGCCTATCGATTCACGCCCAACCATGCATTGTACAGAAAAAGGGCCTGGGCCGCATCGTGGGCAGTATTACCGGATGAGAGGGACGATGGGTTGCGTCATGATTTCGTCGGGACTGGATTCCCGCTTTCGCGGGAGTGACAAAGCAACAATTGTCGCAGTATCGCCGGCGGGAACGCTGTGGTGGGGACTCAGAACTCCTCGACGAACCCTGAAATCTGCTCCAGGGTGAACACCGGGCCGTCCTGGCAGACGTATTTGTCGCCGACGTTGCACCGCGCGCACTTGCCCAGCCCGCACTTCATCTTGGCCTCCAGGGTGGTCACGATCTGCTGGGGGGCGAAGCTGAGCTCCTTCAGCGCCATCAGCACGAAGCGAATCATGATCGGCGGGCCGCAGATGACGGCCACCGCGTTCTCCGGCGACGGCTTGAGCTCCTTGACCACGGCCGGAATGAGGGCCACCCGCCCCATCCAGCTATCACCACCTTTGTCCACGGTGAGCTCCACCTTCGTCTTCGGAGAGGCCGCCCAGGTATCGAACTCGTCGGCGAACACCAGGTCCATAGGCGAGCGGGCCCCATTGACTATCAGCAGTTCGCCGTAGCTGCCGCGGTTGTCCAGGATGGAGTTTATCACTGGCCTCAGGGGCGCCATGCCGATGCCGCCGCCGATAATGATGATGTTCTTGCCCCTGTAGTCATCGAGAGGGAAGTGGTTGCCGAAGGGCCCCCGCACCCCGACCAGCCCTCCCGGCTCCAGGTCGTGCAACGCCCGCGTGACCGTGCCCACCTTCCTCACGGCGAATTTCAGCCCCTCGTTGCGGTGGGGCGACGAGACGATGCCGAAGGGCGATTCCCCCACCCCGAAGGCGGACACGAAGGCGAACTGCCCCGGCTTATAGTCGAAAGAGCCCCGCAGCTTCTCATCCATCAACTCGATACTGAGAAGCCTGACATCGGGAGTCAGATCCCTGGCCTCTTTCAAGACCGCCAAGTTGGGCGCGAAGGGGTTCTCAGCGGTCATTTCTCCACCGCCATCTTCTGGACGTCGTTGATAATCTCACGGATATCAATGTTCACCGGGCAGTATTTCACGCACCGGCCGCAACCGGTGCAGCCCACCAGGTTGCCGAACTGTTTGTCCATATAGAGCAGCTTATGTGCAAAGCGCTGCCTCATGCGCGCTCCCTTGCTCGGCCTGACGTCGGCGCCGCCGGCCAGCTTAGTGAAGCCAGCCGCCTCGCAACTTTCCCAGGTACGGACGCGCTGCACTTCGCCCTTGCTCGTATAGTCGCGGATATCGAAGCAGTAGCACACCGGGCAGACATAGGAGCAGATGTTGCAGTGAATGCACCGGTCGGCTACCCGGCCCCAGTAGGGAGAATCGAAAGCCTTGAGCATCGCCCGGCCTATGTTCTCCGCCGGCACCTTCTTCGGGGTCACCACCGGCGTGGAAACAGTGTCCGCTTCCTTCAAGTCGACCCCCTCGAGGAGGGACCTGCCCTTATCCGTCACCGCCTGGACCAGATAGTCCTCGCCGTTTTCGGTGAGCATAATGTCCACGTTAGCAGCATCGTCCGGGGCCGTCCCCATGCTGGTGCAGAAGCACTCCGGGCAGGCCTCGGAGCAGGCCAGCCCCACCAGGGCGGTCCGCTCTCGGCGCTCTTTATAGCGGGCGTCCGCCGGCGAATCCAGGAACGGCCTGTCTATTATCTTCAGGCCCAGGGCATCGCACGGCCGGATGCCGAAGAGCACGGCGTCCTTCTCCATCATCGGCGTCACCAGCTCGGGATGCCCGTCCTTCTGGCGAAGGGTGAACAGGGTATCGGTGATGGGGAAGAAGAACTCCTTGGGAGAGAGCACGGTGTTGGCGAATTTGAAGGCGATCTCCTCCACCCCGGCGCTGTCGGGGCCGACAACCTTGTACATCACCAGGCCGG
>JAUYGE010000103.1 GCA_030690705.1 Dehalococcoidia bacterium
TGCCATCTCGGGCCCGGTGGTCATGCTCCTGGCGCTCAAGACAGGACGACCGGTGAAGGCGGTGTTCAGCCGGGAGGAGATGTTCTTGGACGGGCGCAGCGACGTGCCCATGGTCATCTATGTCAAAGACGGAGTGAAGAAGGACGGCACCATCGTAGCTCGTGAGGTGAAGTCCATCCTCAACGCAGGCGCCTATCCCACCTCCGCCATCAACGTGACCAGGAACATGACCTTTGAGGCCACGAGCTTGTACCGCATACCCAACTTCCGGTGGGACTCCTACTGCGTGGCTACCAACGAGCCGCCGCCCGGGCCCTATCGCGGCTTCGGCGGGAATCAAGTGAGCTGGGCGATAGACTGCGTCATGGAAACGACCTCCAGCAAGCTTGGCTTGGACTCCGTTCAGTACCTGCGGAAGAACCTCCTCCATGAAGGGGAGACCGATGCGCTCGGCGAGGTCCTCACCAACATTGGAGTCCACGCTTGCCTGGACAAGGTAGTGGAGTGGCTGGGAGCGGGCGAGGAATCGCCCCAGGAGCATGGCCCATGGAGGAAGGGAAAAGGGATTACGGTGCTCGGCAAGACGACCGCCGGAGGGACTACCTCGGTGGCCGCGGTGAAGGTCTATGACGATGCCACCATCGAGGTGCGTCACAGCGCCGGCGAGGTCGGCCAGGGGTGCAACACCGTGCTGGCCCAGATTGCCGCCGAGGAATTCGGCGCCACCATGGATAAGATGAAGGTCGTCTTCACCGACAGCGCCTTCACACCCTTCGACATCGGCTCCATCGGCAACCGGGACACCTTCAACACCGGGAACGCCGTTCGCCTGGCCTGCCAGGACGCCAAGCGTCAACTCTTCGAGGTCGCTTCCGCCAAACTCGGGGTGCCGGCAGCAAATCTGACCATTCGCGGCCGGAAGATACAGGCCGGGGATACGAGCGGTAAGTCTATCAACGTAAATGACCTGTTCGTGAGGGGAGGGTTCGTGCCAGGGCGTGGCGAGATCACCGGTTGGGGCGTCTACACCAACCCGGTCAGCCGGGAAGACCCGGAGACGGGACACGGGGAGAAACTGGTGGCCGCGTACGCCTATGGAGCTTGCGGAGTGGAGGTGGCGGTGAATGTGGAAACAGGTGAGGTGAAGGTGCTGCGGGTGGGCCAGTGCCACGATATGGGGCAGCCGGTCAACCCCAAGCTCTGCGAGGGCCAGATCGAGGGGGGCCGGGTGATGGGCATGGGAAGGGCCCTCTTCGAGGAGATGGTGGTGGAAAAGGGGGCCTGTCTCAATGCCAACCTCTCGGATTACAAGCTGGCTTCCATTTTGGAGGTGCCGGTGGGTAAGGCTGGGAAGTCCATGCTTGCTCCGTGCGTTCCTTGGCCGGATGGCCCCTACGGGGCCAAAGGGTTCGGCGATTCCCCCGTACTGGCCATGGCGCCGGCCATCGCCAGCGCTATCCATCATGCCATCGGGATCAGGCTGACCGAACTGCCGATGACCAGAGAGAAGGTACTGGCGGGATTGAAAGCATTGAGGGGGCTAACCTTTTTTGCTCAGCCTCGTTTATACTAAGGGGAGAGGTCTGGGCGAAACTGAAAGCATTGAGAGACAGGAGATCGGCAGCATTTAAGATTAAGGTGAGTCACTAGGAACCAAAGAAAAGTAAGGGGAGGTAATTAGGATGTTCAAGGCGGGACAGTGGTTCATCGTAATTGGTTTGGTATTGGGTTTGGTGCTGGCGGGCTGCGCCGCGCCTGCAGTGCCTGCACCGACCGGGACGGCGGCGCCGGAGAAACCGGCGGCAGCGGCGCCTCAGCTCACCCGCGAGCAGCAGCTTGTCGAGGCTGCCAAGAAAGAGGGTGGCGAGGTGACCCTCTGGGTCCACACGATTGCCGAGCAAGGCAATATTACTAAACTCTTTCAGGCGCGGTATCCGTTTCTCAAGCTAAACATCTGGAATAGCCAGGGTGCGGAGATACTGGCCAAGGCAGCAGAGGAGACCAAGGCAGGCCGGCACTCCGTCGATGTGCTGATACTGAGCTCTGAGATGGCAGATGCCAGAAACATGGGGCTGCTTTCGGAGTACGAGTTCCCGAATGTTGTTGGCTGGACCAACCAGCCCAAGCACAACTTCTCCAGGGGCTTGGGTGGGGCAGGCAGAGTGATTGTCTACAACACCAACCTTGTCCCGCCGTCCGAGGTGCCAAAGACCTATGACGACCTGACGAGCACGAAATGGGCGGGAAAAACTTTCATGTCGACTTCTGGCGAAGACTCGCCTCTCTTCTGGGCCTACCTCTGGCGAGAAGGGGACAAGTTGAACTGGGACAAGGCCTTCGCCTTCTGGGGTGATGTCGCGAAGAACAGCAAACCCCTTGTGGCGAGCGGCTTTAGCGGGCCTCTGGCGCGTCTAGCCGCAGGCGAAAAGTCTTTGTTCTTACCCGTTTCGACGCCTGCTACAATGCGCATGCTGTCGCTGGGGGCCCCGATAGGGATTGCTCCTCTGGGCTCCGTCTCCGGAGACTTGGCGAGCATAGGATTGGTAAAGGATGCTCCCCATCCCAACTCGGCTCGGCTGCTCATCGACTGGCTGACCAGCCCCGAGGGTGTCCTCGCCTATGCCAACCCAACCCAGTATCTCGTATTGGACCCCAAGCTGGTGGATAAGTCGGTGACCAGCGGCCGGTTCAAAGCCCTGAATATTGTCTGGGATGCGTTGCCGCCAGAAGCTATGAATCCAGAAAATCTGAAGAAGTCGTCAGATTTCTGGATGAAGGCTCTCGGTAGGTAGACGGAAGAGCGAGCCGCGTCACCTGGAATGTCGCCTGGCAGAGCGTAGCGAGGCATACCGGAACCAGCATTGCTTCGCTACGCTCTCTTAGTATGACGTGAGCGACCCGATAGGGCATTTCTCATTTAGCCTGGCAGGGAGGAATGGCAATGGTCGAGCTATCGGTAATCGGTAAGAACACGCCCCGCATTGATGCTCCGGACAAGGTAACCGGGAAAGCCAAATACGTCATCGACGTCATGCTTCCGGGCATGCTCTACGGCAAGATGCTCAGGAGCCCACACCCCCACGCCAGGATCATCAATATCGACACCTCCAGGGCGGCGGGACTGGCCGGAGTGAAGGCGGTCATCACCGGGCGAGACATTTCTCCCGAAAGGCTGGGCTTCATCCGCGACCGCACGGTACTGGCGATCGACAGGGTCCGCTTCACCGGCGAGCCGGTGGCGGCCGTAGCCGCCGTCACCAGGGAACTGGCGGAAGAGGCTGCCGTGCTAATAGAGGTCGAGTACGAGCCTTTGCCCGCGGTCTTCGACCCGGAGGAGGCGATGAAGCCCAACCCGGCGGCGATCGTCCACCCGGAGCTGCTTAAGTACGCCCTGCATCCCCTCCCGTTCCCACCCTACCGTTTCGAGCCCGACCGGCCCAATATCCTCATCCACCGCCATGTGGAGCACGGCGATGTCGAGCAGGGGTTTAAGGAGAGCGACCTGGTACTGGAGGACCGCTTCTCCGCCGCCCCCATGCAGCACTGCCTGATGGAGCCCCATAACTGCGTAGCCCAGATGGGCACGGACGGTATCCTGACCGTGTGGACGACAACCTACTGGGCCCACTGGTTCAAGGCGGAAGTAAGCCGGGTGATGGGCCTGCCGCCATCGCGTGTGAGAGTAATCTCCCTCTACATCGGCGGCAACTTCGGCGGACGGACGACGCCTCACCTGGGACTGACGGCGGCCCTGCTCGCCTTGAAGACGCAGCGGCCGGTGAAGATGGTCTTCACCCGGGAGGAGGTCTTTATCGACTCCGCCTCTCGCGAGCCGATGGT
>JAUYGE010000110.1 GCA_030690705.1 Dehalococcoidia bacterium
GCTCCGCCACCAGCCCATCTGTAGCCTGTCGACCAGCCGCGTCGGCGTCCAGGCAGAGGTAGACCCTGGCCTTATCCTTGAGAGCCGCCGCCACCTGCCGGGTATGATGGGTTCCCAGCAGGGCCACTGCGGGGATGGCCCTGTCTAGCTCCCTGGCCATTTGGCGCAGGAGCAGTAGGTCGAGCACGCCTTCGACCACCCAGGCCTCGTCGCTGCCTCCCAGGGAGTCGTCACCCATCAGAGGCTTTGGGACGGGAAGACCCAGGTATTTAGGTGGCCTGTCATCCGGGGCCCGGCCGATCAGCCAGACCGGCCTGCCCTGCCTGAAGGCGGGGAAGGTGAGGCGTTTCCACATCCGTTCATTTCCCCTGTCGTTCAGCAGGCCGAGCTCCCGGGCCAGGAGGCGCTCCGCCGGCCGCAGCGTCCAGCAGAGGCCGGCGAGGCCGCAATAGCCGACCTTCTCCGCCTTGATGCTCTCGAAGGTCAGGCCCCGGCCTAGCACGTAGCGTAGGGCCTCGGTATGCTGCTCAAGGCCGAGCTGGTAGTGGGCTACCACCCTGTCCAAGACTTGCAGATGGTCTGCCGTGATGGCCGGAGGAGGCGGGACTACCGGTAAAGGCGCCGGATTGGAGGACGGGGCCGGATGCCCTTCCAGGTAGGCCACAGCCTCTCGAAATGTAAGGTTACGCAGCCTTTTGGTGAAGTCGATGGCATCCCCCCAGGCCTGGCAGGCGAAGCAGAAGTAGGTCTGGGTACGAGGGTAGACGGTGAAGCTGGGCGTGTCGTCGGAGGGATGGAACGGACAGCGGGCCACCAGGTGAGACCCCTCCCTCCGCAGCGGGATACCCTCCGCTTCTATGATATCTTCCAATCGGTGTCTGTCCTTGACGGCCTGTATGTCGATCATGCTCCCTGCCTCCTTTCGGCTACGCTGGCCTTCGCGATGTGCTGGGTGAGACAACGGGGGCAGAGGACCTTGCCCGTCTGCTCCCTGGCCAGTTCGGCTACCTCCTGGGGTGAGAGGACCTTTCCCCGCCGGGTCCTGCCCTCTTTAACGCGCCCCCGGCATTCCTGGCACTGGGGGCTGCTTTCGCCTCCGGAGGTCTGGCTCGCCTGATGGTTCCCGTTTGGCGCAGGCTCCGGTGTCCCACTGGGCGCGTCTTCGGTCATAACGCCCTCAAGGCTCGCCCAGGAAGGAAGGCCTTCCGGCGGCTGGGGTAAGTGTGGGGTCTCCTGCTGCGGCTGCTGCGGGTGCTGTTTGGGCTGTACCGCCTGTATCTGTTCCGAGGCTCCTTTGGGATCGTTGGTCGCTTGAGCCTCGGAAGCTGGCTCCTTGTTTCCGTTGCTTCCGTTCCTCTGGACGCCGGCGTCGGCAGGGGCATCCGTCTCAAAGTCCAGGGCGGATTCGGTGCCGAACCCCAGCATGGCCAGAGCCCGGGCGAGGGCGTGGGTCTGCGCTGTCTCCACATGTCGGTAGACATCATGGGCGGCCGCCATGCCCAGCCCTTCGGCGGTGCGGCCTCCGGGCAGGGTTATGGTGACCTTGACCACCGCCAGCCTGGCCGAGAGATGCACCAGGTTGCTGGTTATGGTGTATTCGCTATGGCTTTCCAGGAACCAGACCAGCCGCCAGCGGGCGTCCAGGTACTCGCTGCCGTCCTCCAGGGTCCGCAGGTGTTGGGCCGGGTCGAAGGCTGAAGCCCCTGGCTCCTTGAGAACGCCCTTGTCCTGGACCGGGCATCTGCCGTCCCGACTAGGCGCCGGAAGAACCTTAGAGTTAGGTGCGGTGCCCACTGGATGAGGCCTGCCACAACTTCTTCGCTCTGGGTCTTACCGCTGGTGGGACCCACAGCCTTGCCTTGCCGATCATTATCTCCTCCTTGCTTAAGTCCATTGTTGCCTTCTTGAGAGGGCAGTTCAACGGCTTTGGCGCCCTGTGACGCCAGGCCGGGCGGAAAAGCAGCAGTCCCAGAAGCTCGTCGCGGCCTCTGGGGCTGCTGCCCTCCGAGAGGGACTTTGGATGTTAACTGCTTGGTCTTTTAGTTAGAGTGGCACCAAACCCAAGCTGATCATCAGGGCCCTGTTTACCCTAGCCATGCTTTCGGGGCCGAGGCTTCCCCAGTAGCGACCCAACCGGGCCTTGTCTATGGTGCGGATCTGATTGAGGAGAACCAAGGAGTCCCGTTCCAGCCCTCCCTCCGGCGCCTTGATTTCGACCTGCACCGGCAAATGGTGCCGGGCCTGGGAAGTGATTGCCGCCACAATGAGGGTGGGAGCGTAATGGTTTCCCACATCGTTCTGAATGAT
>JAUYGE010000121.1 GCA_030690705.1 Dehalococcoidia bacterium
ACCCACATACCGGACGCTGAACACATCCTACTCGGCGCCTGGGTATGCTGCGCCGATTGTGGTGAGCGGCGCAGGGCCCTGATGGCCAGAATGGGGCTGCCATGTCCCTCCTGCGGCAGGGTCGAAGCGCCTTCGCAATCGGCCTCAACGCACTGTGGAGCCAGTCCATGAGGCTTCGACCAGGTTCATCGTGGTCGGGCCAAAGAATTACCCTTTTGGGTAACGATGGTCTGCGAGCTGATACGTCCTTGAGGCGGTCAGGATAGCCGGTGTCGGAACCGGACAAGGAAGGCGCCCATGACCCAAGACGAAGTCCGGACGTACAATGAAAAGATGCTCAATTCCTGGCGAAAGATCTTGGCCACCGAGGATGCCACCGTCATAATGGGATTGGGCATGGTGGGAGACGGGGAACGAAATAACCGGGTCGTCTTGCTCGTCCCAGAGGGTATGACCGAGAGGTCGGTCTGCCATCTGCTACTGGACATGGCCGAAGGGCTGACCCAGAAGATCGATGCCAGGGAAGCTGGTGAACGTGAGCGTAACTGATTCTCCTGGGTGTCAATCCACCCATTTGGTAGCTCCCCCCGAGCGAAAGGCAGCACTTTTGCATCGCCGCCCGTGGATCCCGATGGGCGGCGATGGAAAAGTGCTGACAGTTGGACCGCTTAGCTGCGGGACCGATCGTAGGTCGACGTGCTGCGCGTTGCTGGCTTGTCAAAGAGCGGCAAGATCATGCGTACGATGGCCCAGCCCACCAGGGCATAGACGAGCATCGCGATAAGCGACGGGACCTCCAGTACCATGGCGCCGCTGGACGGGCTGCCGGTCAGGCCGAAGAACGGCGCCAGGAAGACTCCGGCGAAATTGTAGACGAAGCCACCGAAGTCGTTGGCGGGGTTGGCGCCGATTAGCTTCAGGAAGACCCGCAATCCGATCAGCACCTCGATGACGCCGACGAACAGCCAGACCACCTGGCCAACCTTGAGGAATCTCACCCGGTGCTCCTCGCCGGTATCGTGTACCGTGCTTTCGCGGTGTTCGAGGCCAGCGTCATTGGTTACAACTCGCTCGCGTTTCTCAACGCCAGCCGGGCTCCGAACGGCCTGGTCCGTGACAACCCTTACCTGATTCTGCTCGAGGCCAGCCGTGTCTTGAACGACCTGCTCGGGGGGAGCCATGGCTGGCGCCGGATAACCGGGCGGAGAGGTCCGCTCATCGATCCTGGTGGTCTCGTGACGTTCGACCGATTGTGGCTCGGGTTCTTGCGATATCATGACTTTCTCCTTTTCCTCCCTTACCTGGGCGGATGGGCATTGCGCCACTGTACCTATTAGTAGTGTATCACTAATCCCCGTCGATCGTCGTCTATCGAAAGGCTTATTCAGGGATTAGTAAATGGGGGGGGCATCAAGTACCGGTACCTCGGACCTTACGGCAAAGGCTAAGAGTGCCCTACCGGACGCGGGTAGGGCACTCTTAGCTGAGGGGCCGCAACTGGGTTATCTACTTCTCCTCCGCATTGAGAACCCGCGCAGGGCAGTTCCAGCGCCTACTAAGGCCAACGAGACCGTGACCCCATGCCATAGGGGTCACCTGTAGACGGCAGAGTCGCTGGCATCACCGCGAACGGTGTGGGCGCTGCCTTTGGTGTTTCCGCGGGCAGCGGCGTAGCCGGAACAGGTGTCGCTGCCGCCGCTACTGGCGCCGGAGTCGCTGCAACGTCAATTTGTACCCTATTGAAAAGGACCGCTTCTGTTCCGGTACCAGACGTCTGAGATTATTACCCAGCATTGTTTTATTCCGAATCTTACCCTATCGCTTCGCTGCAGACCCAACGCTGATGGCCTTGATCGTCATCGCCTCGGTCGTGCCGGCAAAGCTCTTGTTCATCATATTGATGACGGCCCTTTCAATCTGCCAGCCCTTGTCACCTGCCTTGATATCGCCAAGCAAGACCACGTCGTTGTCGCCTTGACGCCCGCAGGTAAAGTTCGCCCGCTTCCCGTCGATGGTGATGGTTGTGCCCGTGCCGGCAAAGGCACAGCTCGATCCGTCTGCCAGTTCAATGCGTGTGACGGGCACCGTCTCGGTGGACTTGGTCGTGAAGCCCTTGTCCGTCATGTTGACGACGGCCTTCTGAATCTGCCAGCTTTTGTCCCCCACCTTTATATCGCCCAACAGCACGATATTGCTCTCCCCCAACTTCGGGCAGGCAAAGTTGGCCCGGTTGCCATCGACGGCGATCGTCGCGCCGGTGCCGGCAAAGTCGCACGACGTCTCCTCCGGCGTGGCAGCCGCAGGATTTGCGATCGGAGTTGCTGCGGCGTCGCACGCCACCAGGGCCAGCGTTGACCAAATAACAAACATACCGACGATTCCACGTTTCACGTTTTTACCACCTCCTTTTCTTCAAACATAAACTGGAAGAAATACAGCCTGGACATCGCCTTAGGCGAGTGCCCTCTGGATGCTCTGCTCCGCTTCGCTCAGGTTCTTAGTTTCGTGTGCCCAATCGATCCGCCCTCCAGGTTACTCGCTACCCAACGCCATTTGGTTCCAGCGGCAGAGCAGGCAGCGTGGGCTACGCGCTCTGCCATTTGCATCAAGGGACTGGCCTTCCTGCTCTATCCGGAGCACGTGCGAAACTGATAGAGAGGCGAGAAAGATTAGATCAGCCTGCGGCGACCCCCCGCCAAAGCACGGAAGACGACAATCACGATGATCGCGCCGACCACTGAAACGAAGATGCTCTCAAGGTTGAGCCCGGTCACATCCATCCCTAGCAGCCGCGCTAGCAGCCAACCACCTACAACCGCGCCGAGTATCCCAACGATGATGTCACCGATGAGGCCGTAGCCCCCCGCGCCCATAACCCGGCTGGCGATCCAGCCAGCGATGAGCCCTAAAATGATCCAAGCAAGAATGGTCATGGCGACCTCCCTCCCTTTTCCTTGATTCACTGCAGCTTTGTGGTCAATCCGTTGAATATGCGAACTGTTCTTACTTATAGCGTAACCCTAATCCACCCAGCTCGTCGCCTATCTAAAGGCTTATTCGGGGATTAGGCATCGGGGCCAGGGTCCGCTATAGTCCACTACTCCTACGACCAACAAACAGGTTGTAGAGAAGGACGATCATCATACGGCCCTATGAGATGTCGATGGTCTCGCCTTGGGCCTGGCCGTGCGCTGGACGCAACTGCAGCCTCGTAGGACAGATTTCGACCATCTCGGACCACGCCGCTTCGGG
>JAUYGE010000124.1 GCA_030690705.1 Dehalococcoidia bacterium
TAGGGTTGTTCCTGTACGAAGGCCGATAAAAGGAATGTGCCTCCTAGTGCAACAGTTATTGTCCCTGCCGGAATTGGACTTACATCCCTGTACTTCCTGACTCGTGCGACAACCCCCAAGTTATTGGAACTTCTGGAAACGAAATGCACACCTTCGGGATCAGATGTCGATGTAACCTTCATCTGTTTGAAGTCCAGCTTGGTTCCATAACCAATGTCAAACAGGTTGGAAATCCTAACCATGCTATTGGCCTTCATTTAGAATCCTAAACGCAACATACTTTTTCAGTTCTCTTTCAAAGTCCCCGTGTGATAGGTCGGAGTAGTCAGTTTCCATGTATGCCTCGGCGCACCATTCGTCCCCCGCTCCGACCTCGGCCATGACGCTCATCCCTCTGATGATTTCACGGCTGCGATAGGCACTTAACCACTTCGTTTCGATGTTTTTCCATGTGCCATTTAAGTCAATCCTTCCACGATGTTTTGTCTTTATAAAGCCGTCGTCGCGCCAATATCCGAACCATGTCTTTTTGCCACTTGGATGGGGACGATGAGCCGTGATGACCATGACACAGGTCACAACACCAACATCAGAATCGTGAAAAAGATCAACTGGCATCGACATCACAGCTTCAAGCGTGTGTTTCTCAAGCAATGCGTGTTTTCTCTCCAATGTCTTTGCGTCGTTACCAATAGCGCAGCTAAATGGAAGGATTGCTATGCACTTGCCACTAGCCTGCAATGCCTCCAAGTTATTGAGTACAAAATCAAGTTCCTCAAAGGTGCTACCTTTCGTCTTATACGGCGGATTCAAAAGGCCGACATTGGGCTTGTATTTCACGCTAATTGTCGGCGAAAGCTCAAAACAGTCGCCAGGGAGGACGTTCGTTTTCCCATCACCGTGCACGACCATGTTCGACACAGCCAATGCATAAATATCATCCTGAAATTCGACTCCTATCAACTGCCGCTTCTTAATAGCCATTTCTGTATCCGCATCGAGACCAACATCGTCCAGCATCCTTTTCATCGCCCCAATTAGGAGTCCAGCCGTGCCACAACAGTTGTCATATACAACGCTCTGTTTGTTTACCTCCGCAAGATCGGCAAAAAGTTCACCTATGTGTGGGGGGGTCAGAACGATGCCAAGCCCTTTGTCATTATTGGCGTACCGAAGGAAGTGGACATAGAACTGACCAAGTGCGTCATGGTATTTGTGCGTGCGTATGAAAGTATTAACGTGGCTATCAATCTGCTCGATGAGGCCAACAAAAAAGGGTTTATCCTTGGTCAGTGTAGTGTTCTGTTTGATGAAGGCAAATGCCGCTTCTAGGCTGGTAATCCGGTCTGCTGGGAGGTCCGCTGACTTGAACTCGTTCACTATGGATTCAACAAGATTGTTCGCCAAGTGCTTTGCTGTTCTCTGGAACCTAAAACTCTTCCTGAATGCGGCGTTTTCAAGGGCTACAAGAATTCCACAGATGAGAAGACCGCGATGGGCCTCTTTGATTCTTTTTGCTTGTAATTCTTCATTAAGCGCACGGCTGTAATCCAACAGCGCATCATAGTCCTGACGGAACTTGATGTCGCTGTGGAGGAACTTATCATAGTAGGTGCCAAAGGAGAGGATGTCTGTCGCGGGAAGTTCGACGGCCTGTACAGCACCACGCAAATGAACATAGTGCGAAATTCGCAGTGTCGCTTCGGTTTCACCGCTCACGGCGATTGCAAGAACGTCAAACTCTTTGGATAAGAAAGAAGCATACAGGAGTACACCGTCCACAGCGTACTCGGCATACTTCGTGAGTGTCTTACTGATGTGATTTGTTGTATCGGCTTTGCACTCGATAACAATCAAGAAATCGGGTGCTGCCTTAGAAGTTATGATGAATTCTGGATGACCATCCTTGTTACCCTTCTTGGAGGCATTCTTCAGCAGTTTGTCGATTCTGGGAGAATCGCTTTTCTGCTCCTCAATGACCAATTGCTCATCCTTATGGTATCCCTGACTAACAAGCCGTTTTCTTACTAGATTCTCTGTTTTCCTCTCATTGGGCATCGCTTGGCCTCCGTGTGGGCAAGATGCGGCTCCCCTTAATGTAGCGCCTCTGCTTCGGTACGCGTTTACGTAAGAGAAGTTGGCTTAAGAGAATAAAGTGTGACTTGCTGAGATTGCGTTCACCGGATTGCCATTTCTCAACGGCATTTACAGTGACGCCGATTGCATCGGCTATTGAAGCGTGCGTCCAACCCTTTGACTTGAGGTCAACCAATAGGGCCTGGACATCATCCATTTGCTGGTAGTATGCTATACTATGTACGGTATTGTCAATAGAAAAATAGGCATATTTGCGGGCATTTTCTCGAACTTTCATGGCAAGAGGTATTGACGTGGCCATACATAGTATGGTATTATAGATATACATCAAAGAGAGATAGGATGGAGGGCTAAGATGGACGCGAGACAGGAAAGAGGCTTGGTAATAGCGGCAACCAGCAAGATTGAAAAGAACATGCTGGGCTGGAAAGTCCCTTCCCAATCCGGCAATGGTAGCTACGTGGTGAACCTTGACCACGGACACCCGTTTTGCACTTGCCCCGACTTCGAGAAGGGCAACAAGTGTAAGCACCTTCACGCGGTCGAGTACGTCATTCAGAGAGAGCAAGCCGGACGGAAGCGAGACCATTACAAAGACCGTCAAGGTAACATGCACTCAGGAATGGCCCGCCTACAATGCCGCTCAGACGCACGAACAGGAGCGGTTCGTCAGGCTTCTTAGAGACCTCTGCAACGGCATTGAGCAGCCTGCTCAGACCTTCGGACGGCCCCGCCTTCCGCTCGCCGATGTCGTATTCGGCCTGACCTTCAAGACCTATGGCATGATGTCGGGCAGACGCTTCATGCCGGACATTCGGGAGGCCAAAGAGAAGGGCCTGGTCACTAAGTCCCCGTCTTTCACCAGTAGCTTCCGCTATCTGGAGAACCCCGAACTGACGCCGCTCCTGAAATCCCTCATTGAGCAGAGTGCAAGCCCACTCAAAGCCGTAGAGACTGACTTCGCCGTTGATTCGTCCGGCTTCGCCACCACCACCTACGCTCGCTGGTTTGATCACAAATACGGCAAGATGCGAAGCGAGGCAAAGTGGGTGAAAGCCCACCTGATGTGCGGGGTCAAGACCCACGTTGTCACCAGTGTTGAAGTTACCCCGACTGAGACGGCTGACGCTCCCCAGCTTACCCCACTCGTGAACGCTACCGCTCAGACATTCCAGATTAGCGAGGTATCCGCCGACAAAGCCTATTCCAGCCGCCGCAACCTTCAGACTATCAATGCTGTCGGCGCTGTCCCCTTCATCCCCTTCAAGAGCTACTCTAAAGGGAGCCAGGGCAGCAAGCCGTTTGACGGACTGTGGAACAGGATGTGGCACTTCTACAACTTCAACCGCGCCGCGTTCTTGGAGCGGTACCATAAGAGGTCTAACGTCGAAACTGCCTTCTCTATGATAAAGGGCAAGTTCGGGAGCGCGGTTCGGGCGAAAACCCCAATCGCTCAGGTCAATGAGGTGCTCTGCAAGGTTTTGTGTCATAATATCTGCGTCCTCATTCAGAGCATCTTTGAGCTAGGGGTTGAGCCTGTTTTCGGGGCGCAGACTTTTGGAACAAAAGAGGCAGTTGTTCCAAAACTGGCCTGGGAATAGGACTTTTGGAGCAAGGCCCCCTCCAGGGGAGAGGAGACTAACGAGAGGTCGTCCAGTCTGTCATTGCGAGCGAAGCGAAGCAATCCGTTGTCTTCCCTCTCCCTTGACGGGAGAAGGGTAGGGAGAGGGTGTACTTTGTGGAAGGAGCATCCCCCTCTCTCTAGCTCTCCCCCGCCAGGGGGGCATCTACTTTCAGGGTAACGACAGCACCGGATCAACCCCGCGTCCTCAGCGCCTCCTGGGCCGCTCCCCTGCCAGCGATGCGACCGAAAACCAGGGCGACCGGCAGGCCCCCGGATTCCCCCGCGTGATATGTCCCTGTATAGCTGGTGACCCCCGCCACGGTGTGGGGCCTCCCGAAGGCCCAGTTCACCAGGGAGCCGGCGGCGTAGAGTCCCGGGATGGGGTTACTCTCCCGGTCCAGCACCTGCGCACGGGTGTTTATCTTCAGCCCGCCCAACGGGTGGTCGAGGCCCGATATCAGCGGATGAAGGGCGTAAAAGGGAGGAGTATCAATCCGGTATGCCTGCTCCGTCTTCGGCAGAGGAAGACCCAGGGCTTTGCCGTCCTTCACCGCGGCATTAAACTCCACGATAAACTTCTTCAGCTTCTCCGGAGACATCTTTATCTTGACAGCCAACTCCTCGATGGTAGCGGCCTTGTGTATGGCCTTTTCTTTCGAAGGGTACTTCTCGTATTCCTCAGGGTGCCTGGCCCTCGCCTTCTCGTCGAAAATCATGGCTGACTCACTCCCCGGCTGGTAGGCGATGGCGTTGCCGA
Organism: Dehalococcoidia bacterium; assembly: GCA_030690705.1. Taxonomy (GTDB): domain Bacteria; phylum Chloroflexota; class Dehalococcoidia; order JAENJB01; family JAENJB01; genus JAENJB01. Next base: position 4,479 of record JAUYGE010000124.1, read on the forward strand.
TGGTATCGCTGTCAACCGTTCCTTCGTCCACAAACCTCTGGCAGTCCCGGTTGATGAAAATGCCCATGGGATAGATGTTCTCCATCGGCCGCGTGGGGTCCTGGCCGGAAACGGTGTCCGTGGGGCGGGCATGGCACACGCTGAGGTTTATCAGTTGCGCCCCTATCTCCGAGGCCATCCGGTGGCCGTCCCCGGTGTTGGTCGGGCAGCCGGTAACTATGGTCCCGTAGGTCATTACAGGCCCGGCGTACTTGAGCACCATCTCCTGGTTTCCTTCGAAGCTGCCCGTGGCCAGAACTACGGCCCCGGCCTTGAAGTCTATGGCCCTGTCGCCAGCCTTGGCTCTAACTCCGGTCACCCTTCCCACCTCGTCAGTCAGCAGTCTCAACACTTTGGCTCCGAGGAAGACCTCTATGCCTCTCTGTACCGCAACCCCGTGCAGGAACGAAACGACGCCGGCCCCCTTGCCCTTTGCCCGTCCGCCGGCGTAGGGCAGACCGACGCTCTCTCTCAGCCACTTGCTGTCCTCAATGAGGTTCTCCAAGTAGACCCTGATTAAGGCCGGGTCGATTCTGCCCCAGCCCTTGGCCACGTGCCGGCCGAGCAGGTCCTCGACGGTCGCCCCGAGGGAAGTCCTGGCCAACCCTCCCCCACCAGCCCGGCTGGTCTCGTTGCCGATGCCCTCAGGCGGGACGCCTCCCGCACCCTGACCGCCCAGCTTGTCCAGAAGCGCAACCTTCGCCCCGGCGGCGGATGCCTCGATAGAGGCCGCCAGCCCGGCCATCCCCGCCCCTACTATCACCACATCCTGCTTCTTCTCAGCAATCATCCCTTTGCCCTCCTCTTGTCCTGTATGAGTGTTATTCCCCCGAATGTCGTCCAGGCTGTCATTGCGAGGCCTCGTCAGGGGCCGAAGCAATCCGTCAGGCTTTCCCTCCCCCGCGAGGGGGGAGAGGACTGATCCACGGATTGCTTCGCGGAGTTTATCCTGAGCCTTCGGCGAAGGGCTCGCAATGACAAGCAAGGAGTGAACCGGGCACCGGTAGCTGAAAGGCGCTGCGCCTATCCTGGCTACGGCAACTCTTTCAGAGCCCGGGCGGCCGTGTGAAGGCACCCCACCCCGGCGGAGTAGTGGGTGACCCTCAACACTTCGGCGATTTCCTGCTTTGTGGCCCCGGCTTCCATGGCGCTGGTGGCCAGCGATTTAGTGCCCTCGATTTTCCCGTGGGCCGCATCGAAGGCCATGGCAATGAGAAACTTGAACTTCCTGGGCAATGCCCCGTCGCTGAAGACGAGCTGCCGCGTCTGCTGGACCAGGTTGAAAAGCTGCGGGTCGAGGTTCTCGATGGGCTTCAACGGATGTTCTGGCATGGTCACCCCCTCCTCAATGTATATTGCACCCGAAAAGGGCACTAACATAGGCCTGAATCGCAAACAATGTCCCGGCCGGATTCTAACACAAGCGAAGATGATTGTGACATGCCGGCGGCTTAGATAACCGTCAACTCGACCGGTATCTTCGTCATCTGGCGGGGGCCGGTCGCCGTAACGTGTATGGTGTCGCCCAGCATGATGCCGGTGTTCGCATTCCAGGCCGGGTTGTGGACGTCCATGTTGGTGCCGAAGACCATGTTCTCCCGGAGCTTCAGGTCAGGTATCTGGGCCAGGCCGTGTTCGTGCCAGATGCCGCCCTTCCCTCCGAAGACCGTGCTGGGGAACTCCGGCGAGGACAGGCCGTGCCCGCAGATGCCGATCTCGATATAGGCCATGCCCGCCTTTCTGACGGGCGAGCGGAACGCTTCAATGACATCGCCGTAAGCCGCCCCGGGCCGCATCTTGCCCATCCCGTGCCGGTAGGCCGTCTCGGCAACCCGGTGCATCTCCCGGAACTCCTTCGCCGGCTTTCCCAGAGAGAAGGTGTGCTCCACGGCGATAGTATACCCGCCGTAGTTGGAGTGGTACTCGGTGATAATCATGTCGCCCTTCTCCAGCGGGCGGCGGGTGGCGGGGGACATCCGCCCGTGAAGCAATGGGGGCGAACCCGAGTCCAGCATAATCATGGTATCCTCGCCCCCGTTGCCGACGCAGGCCTGCAACATGGCCCCCCAGACCTCGCACTCCTTCACCCCGGGCCGGGCCGTTTTCCCCACCGCCTCGAACATGGCGTAGGCGAGCCCGGCGGCCTCATCGAGCCTCTTTATCTCCTCGGCGCTCTTGACCATCCTCAATTCATCCAGCACCCAGGAGGCATTGACGAAGTTGGCCTCGGGCAGGGCCTTGAGCAGGCGCGTATAGGCGGTGAAGGGCACTATCTCCGGGTACCACCGCGCCAGCGAGCCGCCGAAGCCGATCACCCCGATTGTCCCGCGCTCCAGTCCCCGTTCCTTGATTTCCCGGATGATGTTCTCCGGCGACGGCACGGGCCGGATGTCCTTCATCCAGTCCTGCATGACGGTCTGATAGACATAAACGTGCAGGTAACCGGAGTAGATGACCGGCTCGCCGACCCTGGGGAAGAGGCAGACGCCGGTGGAGTCGGTGTGGGTGACATATCTCATGTTGGCCGAGGACATGTTGTAAGTGGCGTTGCTGCTCCAGATGAGAAGGCAGTCTATCTGGCCGGCGGCCATCTTCTCCCGGAGCCGCCCCCACCTCCGGTCCCTCTCCTCCAGGGAGAACCGGGGCAGGTTCTTGCCGATGGGAGGCAGGTTCTTTTCCATCATCCGCACCTCCTAAAAGTTGTCCTGCTACTTGGGAGTAATACTATCCAGTTACGTACTGACTATCCGTCGGTACTCGGTCTCGTGGATGCGGAGGACAACCATTTCTTTGAGATCTGCTTCGCAGTGGTCCATCACTATGCCAGCGCCGAGAAAGAAGATGGAGAACACAAGACTCCACCAGTCCCTTTCTTCATATCTCAGCCACACAACCAGGAAGAAGACGAGACACAAGACAGAAGTCTGAAACAACGCATGCACCAAGGAGTTCACGTTCCGTAGCCCGGCCGCTTCTCTCTCGTCAAGCCTCTCCTTGACAAGAGCACAACAAGCGTCGGCGACAAAGGGTGACACACACTTCTTCTTCCACTCATCACTATGCCGAGGGCGGGCCTCCTCACTCACAATCTTACGGTGGAACTCCCATTGGGCGACGCCACCCAATAGATGTTCAAGCCTTCGTATCCCATGACGCCACAGGACAGCTCTGTAGAACGCGCTGAATCCGACGCCAACGACTACTACCACCACCAGCGCTAACCAGGGATTGCCCCTAAACACGTGTCTTACCCATGCGGCGTCTCTCGTATTGGGCAGCAGATAGACAAGCACCAAGAACAGGAGCCCCTGGTAGAGATTCCTCAGGAATGTCGTCAAATCGACTTGCGGCAAATTCATTGTTGGCTCCTTCGCCGGGCATCCGTACGGCACACGAAGTACCGTGGCCCCACACGTCCACAGGCTACTTGACACTCAATGTCGGCCTGCACCACACTATGACACCGGGCCACCCGCCCCGCTGTCATTCTGAGAGTCCGTGAACATATGACATGCCCCGGCTATGCCCGAACCAGACGCCAGTCCGGGTTCTCCTCATCCAAGTCCCACTTCTCCGGATTGTCGGCAATGTACATGCGGACCGCCTCCAGGTCGGTCTCTCCCCGGATAACGTGCTCGTAGTAGTTGCGCTGCCAGACCGGCATTCCCGCGGTACCGCGAAAATCGTTCACGCGCCTGGTCACGGCCGCCTTGAAGGAGCGTACGATGGTAGGCAACGAGCCACACGTTGGTTTCCCGAAGGCCTCTCGCTCTTCCGTAGGGGCACGGCGTGCCGTGCCCGGCGCCTCTTTGATGAAAAGCACCGCATGAAGATGGTTCGGCATCACTACGAAGGCATCTGTTTCCACCATTGTCCTCACCTGTGATGTCTTCACCCATTCGTTTTCCACCGCCAGGCCGCTCTCGTTCAATACTGACTGACCTTCCCTTATCGACCCGAAAAGGCACTCCCGGCTGTACGTACATATGGTGATGAAATAGGCCCCACCCCGTGAATAGTCGTAGCCGCGAAGCCGAAGTGTGTGTCTTTCAGGTAGTTGGCCTTTCACCGGTCCCCGCGCCTCACTGGTCTCGATTGCGGGCACGGCACGCCGTGCCCCTACGTGCCATCGCCTATTCATGGGCCACCATTTATTCACAAGCTCTGAGTCCCGATGCCATCGGGCCGAAAAATCCGCCCCGGATGGCGACGTCAGCGCCCTACTCTAGCAAAGCGTGGATTCGATTGTCAAAGGAGAGAGGAATCAAGGGCATTAGAGGTCGTTCAACCCAATTTGACACCGTCCCCTGCGAAATGATAACTTTTAATGTCACAACATCCGCTGTACCTGAAAGGAGACCTCCATGAGAGTCGGACTTATCGGCATGGGACAAGCTGGAGGGAGAATAGTCGACCTGTTCACCAACTTCAGCAAACATACGGTGTACGGCAACGTTATCCCCTTTTCCCTGGCA
>JAUYGE010000131.1 GCA_030690705.1 Dehalococcoidia bacterium
CTCGAAGATAAGGGCCTTCCTCTTCTCGGGGTCGGGTATGGTGAAGGCCTTGTGGCAGATGGCGCCTACCTCGTAGTTAACATCTACCTCCGTCTTGATGCGGGCTACCTCCCCCTCTTTCTCCAGGCGCACGATGAAGTCTCTCAGGTCTTTGTATGGCATCCGGGTCCTCCTCCTTCTTCTTAATTACTTACCGATTTGATGAGCCGCCAGTCATGGTCATCATGAAGAAGACATCCAGTGTATCCTTGCCCTTGAAACGGTCCTCCCGGGCCAGGGACAGGAGCTCTTCATAGCTCCGCACCGGCTCACGCTCCACGACCACCAGCCGGGTAAGGTCGTCATAGTCCCAGCCCCTGGCCTCTTCGATGTCAATCACTGACTCTTTCTGTCCGGATTGAACCCTAAGGCGCAGCTTTTTCGGCATCTACTTTTTTACTCTGTCATTGCGAGGAGCGTAGCAACGAAGCAATCCGTCTTCCGGGGCGTGGGGGTACGGATTGCTTCGCTTCGCTCGCAATGACGCGGGCCACCTAGTACACTTTCTTTATCCGGCAGAGCAGGGCTCTGAGTTCGGGATATCCCGTTATCGGGTCGCGGCCTTCCAGTCCGGTCAGGACGTCAGCACTGGACTGCGACCAGCCGTGGGCGATACTCACCGTCTGCTGGATTATGTCCTCGGTGACCCGTGCCTTTACCTTGACGCTTCCCTTGACCGTCTCCAGAAGCACCAGTTCGCCATCTGAGATATTGTACTTCTGTGCGGTGGCCGGATTAATCTCCATGAGCGGATCGGGGAACTTGCTGCGCATCTCCGGCATGCTGCGCAACTGGGTGTGAATGTACTGCAGAATCCTCGCGCCGGTGGTCAGCATCAGCGGATACTCCCTGGCCAGCGCAGGGCTGCTCACCGGGCTCTGAGATGGCTCCACGTGCACCGGCAGAGGGTCATATCCGGCCTTCTCCAGGGTCTCGGAATAGAGCTCTATCTTCTTGGAAGGGGTATTGAAGCCTATTTTCTCGTAGACGCCGTATTCCTTACGTCCGAAGTACATCCCGCTGGGGTTCTTCTGGAGGTCTTTCAGTGTGACGGGGCTCGCCTTGAGGAAATAATCAACTATCTCCTCTTCACTCTGCCAGGGGAAATACTCGCCCATGCCCATGTGGCGGCCAAGCTCGCACAGGATCTTGGTATCGGGCCAAGCCTCGTCCACGGGCTCAATGACCTTCTTGCGCAGAATAACGTAGGAGGTACCATGCATCAGCCCGTAGGGGTAGCCGCCTATGGTGGTTTTCTCCAGGAAGGTGCAGGAGGGGAGCACGATGTCCGCCACCTCGGCTGTGTCGGTCCAGAAGGGGTCGGCGACTACCAGCAGGTCCAGCTTCTTGAGCGCCTGCCGGAACTTCTTATTGTCCGGCATGGTCAGCATCGGGTTTCCGCCGGCGACGATGAGGGCTTTGATCGGGTAGGGTTTCTCGCTCAGGATGGTGTCGCTCAACTCCATCCCCTGGCCGTATGGCGAGGTCTTCTTCCAGAAGCTGTAGAAGAGGGGGTACTTATCGGCGCCTATGGGCGCTTCGTCCACGGGCACCCTCATGTCGGTGGTGGGCAGCAGGGGAGTGGTCACCCATCCGCCGGGCACGTCAATGTTACCGGTTATCGCCTGGAGGATGCTGAAAACGCGGGAGTTCTGGAATCCGGCTATTTGCTGGTCCAGGGAACCGGTGCCCTGAGCGATGCAGGAGTGCTTGGTGGTGGCGTAGATGCGGGCCACCTTCCTGATATCAGACGCGGGCACGCCGCTTATCTCCTCGGCTTTCTCCGGGGTATATGATTTCACATGCTCTCTCAGCTTCTCAAAGCCGGTGGTCCACTTGTCGACGAACTCCGCGTCGTAGAGCTTCTCAGCGATAATGACATTGACCATGGCCAGGGCTATGGCGAGGTCAGTGCCCAGCCTCGGCTGGAGGTGAATGCCTTTCCTGGCCAGAGGTATGCGGCGGGGGTCGATGACTATGAGCTTGGCTCCCTTTTCCAGCTGGCGCTCGATGTCGCGGGCCATTATCCAGTTGGACTCGGTCGGATTGTGCCCCCACAGGATGACACAGTTGGACTTCTCCGGTTCCTCCACCGGATACCGGCCGAAGGTCATCTGGCGTGCCATGATCCTGGACCGGTAGCAGATGCTTTCCACGCAGAGAAAATTGGGCGTGCCGTACGCGCCACGGAAACGCTGGAGGAGATAAGCGACATCGATGTTCTCCACCCCGACGGAGCCGGTCCAGACAGCCAGGGCGTGCGCGCCGTATTTCTGCTTTATCCCCTTCAGTTTGTCGCCGATGGTGTCGAGGGCTTCATCCCAGGAAATCCTCTGCCATTCGCCGTCCTTCCTCTTCATGGGGTATTTGACACGGTCGGGGGAGTATACCCACGGCACCAGTTTCTCTCCCTTGGGGCAGAGTCCGCCCTGGCTGATGGGATGTTCTGCCATGCCTTCCACCTTCACCAGCCTCCCATCCCGGACATGTGCATTTAGGCCGCAGCAGTGTACGCACAGGGCGCAGTCGGTCTTGACTACTTTCGTCTCGCCGGCGTGGGCTGTGTCAGACATACAGTTCCTCCGTGAGAGCATTGTGCAACCGAGCTGTCATTGCGAGGGGCAAAGCCCCGAAGCAATCCGTGAAGTTCCGCGAGGTAGACGGATTGCTTCGCTTTGCTCGCAATGACAAACTATCAAGCAATTTCCGCCGTTCCCCTGGACATAGCGATTTCACAGCTTGAACAGTCTGGCCGCGTTTTCGTAGAGCAGTTTGTTCTTCGCCTCTTCCCTCAGTCCCAACTCCTCAATCTGCTGGAGCATGGGCTTGAAGGGTATGGAGTTGGTGCCGAAAATAACCTTGTTCTGCCCCCTGGTGTTGATGAAACGAATAACCGAGGGGTCCAGGTACTTGGGGAAATGCGCCGAGACACCGAAGTAGACATTGTCGAACTTGTAGGAGACGGCGATAAGCTCTTCGCACCACGGATAGCCGGTATGGCTGCCGACGATCTTCAGGCGGGGGAAGTCCAGGGCAATGCGGTCAAGAAGCATGGGCCGCCCATGCTCGCTGGGCATTCCCTCCAGCACATAGCCTACCTGCATTACTACCGGGACATCGAGCTCGGCGCACTTGGCGTAAAGAGGATACATCTTCTTGTCGTCCAGCGGTATGTCGAAGCCAAAGATGTGGACGAAGGCGCCCTTGAAGTTGTGCTCCTTGACCAGCATCTCCAGCTCCTTCAGGCTGTCGCCGATGCGGAAGGGGTTATAGGTTGCGTAGCCGCAGAACTTGTTCGGGTACTTGTCAACCACTTCCACCAGTTCCTTGGTGGTGCACGTCTCGAACGGCCGCTTATGAATGTAGGAAAACATCAGCAGGCGCGTGAGGAAGACCTTCTCCACGCCTGCCTCGTCCATCTGGGCAATCATCGCCTCCGGTGGGGTGTAGGGAACACCGCCACTGTAGACAGCGGACAGCTTGCATACCACCCCTTCCTGCTCGTGAAACTTCTCGAAGCCCTCCTTCCCCTCCCTGGTGACATAGTAGTTGATGTAGTCGATAGCCTTAACCATGTCTGTCAGGCTCCTTTCTGTGATTACCCAAAAGTGTCATCCCTTCGTTCCACTCAGAGCTTGTCCTGAGCCTGCCGAAGGAGCAGGCTCTGAGGCCATCACGATG
>JAUYGE010000133.1 GCA_030690705.1 Dehalococcoidia bacterium
TATCTTCTTCAAACTGGCCCCCCGTTTTTGAGTTGCGTCATAAGTGGATAACTTGTAATTAACCAGGGACAAATGGACCTCTTCAGCCTATGCCGTTGCCGAGCCCGGGGGTTCCGACTTTCTGTCCAAACGGTTGGTTGATTATTAGCACACATCAGCGGCGTTGTCAAGCGTAAAATCAAGCTTGTTAGTTACGACTGAAAAGTGAACTGTTAATGGCTGAAAGGTGAACCGTTTTTGCTTGAAAAGTGAACTGTGTCAATGGCCACGAAGATGTGCCCGGTGGCGGCCACCGAAACTGCCCGCCGGTGGCCACGAAACGTATGCGCCCGGCTTGCATGTCAAGGCCCCTTCCCGTTAAGAACGGCCGTTCGTGGCCAGTTGAGAATCGCCACCTCCGAGGGCATTTCTCCTTGGTGAGCCCACCCGGGCTGGACTGCAGCCTCCAGGATTTAGTAAATGCCGGAGGTGCGGTCGGGCGATTAGGAACACGCCTCTTGGCTAACCTGCCCGACCGCACCGGAGGCATTTGCCAACCCATCCCCCTTCGGGACTCGGGGCCACTTATGAACCGCCCAACCTGCTGCTCATTTCCGCTTGTCGCCTTGGTCGAAATGGCGGTGGTACGCTCTCCTGCTGAGGAGGGATGTATGACACAGATGCACAAGCGGTTCACTGCCGACCAGGTGAGGTTCTTATTGCAAGCGTACTGCAAGGAGACATTGGATAGGACATCGGTCGAGGAGATGTTGGGCATCGGTAAGACGAGGTTCTTTGCTCTGTTGAAGGAATACCGCCAAGATCCGGCTGGCCTCTCTCTTACCTATGAGAGAACTACCCCGCGGAGATTGCCTTGCTCGATTGAAGAGGCAATCACGAAAGAACTGGTGCAGGAAAAGGGATTAATCAATGACCCCAGTTTGCCCATCACCACCTATAACTACTCCGCGGTCAAGGACCGCCTATCCAAGCGAGAGACTGAGGTATCTTTGTCCACCATCATAGATCGCGCCAAACGTATGGGCTGCTACCAACCCCATCCGAAGAAGAAAGCCCACGATCGTGAGGTGGTCACTACTGCTGTCGGCGCCCTGATTCAGCACGACGCCTCCCACCACCGCTGGTCGCCCTTCGCAGAGGATAATTGGGTACTGATCACCTCTTTGGACGACTTCAGCAGGAAGCTCTTGTACGCTGATTTTGTCCAGAAAGAAACTACCTGGGCACACATCAAGGCCGCCGAAACCGTGACGCGCAAGTACGGATTGCCCTTGCGCTACTACGTCGACTCGTTGCGCGTATTCCGCTTCGTCCAAAGCCGAGACAGCAATTGGAGAAAGCATAACCTTCAGACAGATGAATCGGACCCGCAATGGAGACAGGTAATGCGGTTGCTGGGGATAGATGTGACATTCGCGCTTTCGCCCCAAGCGAAGGGCAAAGTGGAGAGACCCTACCGATGGCTGCAGGATCGAATTGTGCGAACCTGTGCTATAGAGAAGCTAACCACCATCGAGGAGGGGCGTGCTGTCTTACGAGAAGAGGTAGACCGTTACAACAACCGGCAAGTACATTCAACTACTGGGCAGATTCCAAGCATCCGCTTCGAGGAGGCCAAGAAGCAAAGCAATACCTTGTTCAGACCCTTTGCGTTGCCCAAGCCGTACACCTCGACCAAAGATATCTTCTGCTTACGGGAGAATCGAACGACAGATGGCTACGGTAAGATATCTTTGTTCCACCATAAGATACCGGTACCGGACGTCCCGCTTCGAGAGGAGGTTGAGGTTCATATGGTCCCCGACCCAGCACGAGGGGCGATGCATATCAGGATATGGTGGGAAACCAAAATGAAGCGCGCCGTAGACTACCCTCTAACGGACTTTCCAAGAGTTCACTTTTGAATCGTTAATGAGTTCACTTTTCAAACATTCCCAACACGCTGATAGACTGTGAATAATAGCAATAAGGCTCTAAGACCTGGCAGGTTGTAGGTCCTTAAAGCCTCGTCAGAGCCAGACGCTATACATGAGTATAGTCAGGAGAGACCTTCGTCTGTGTGAGCTCGCTTCCCAGCCTATCAATGAAGTGTAGATAGATCATGGCCAGCCACTTGCAGGGCTTTCCCGGCTCAGCGTTGAAGTGCTGGTGCTCGCATCCACCCTTCTTGATCGGGAGCAGAAGCAGGTCTCCTTCTTCCCAGTCATACTTGACCCCATCAACTGTGGTCCAGCCCTTGCCTTCGATGACGTAGATCGCCAGCCCTCCCTGGTGCCGGTGCATTCCAGAGTGGTTGCGGATGTCGTGTATGAAAAAGTTCCAGGCGCTGTCCGCCGTGTCGGTCATCAGAGGATGAAGGAAGTTCTTGGCCAGCCCCTGCCGGTTCTGCTCGAAGGGAATGTCCTTGGCCTTTATTACCACCCGGCCGGTCAGACCACGCTCTCGGGCCTCCTTCCATACGCGCATCAGTCCTTCGTAGAAGTATGCCTCTTTACTCTCTGGTTCCCGTGCCCGCTGCAGTTCCCTTTCTGCCATGTCTTATCTCCTTTAGAATGTGTTTGCACTTAGCTTAGGTACTTGAACGTCTCCTCAGATCTTGACCCGCAGGTTTTCGGGTAGGAAGCTCTGGTCAACGAGTGTGTTGACGTCTACCTTCCCTGACAACTGCTTTGAAGATACCATTTGGTCCTGGAGCTCTGTCAGGGCCTGTGCATCGATTTTCAGGGTCCATGCTTCCTTGGGCACCTCCACCTTCATGTCGGCAATCGCATAAGCCTCGTCCAGGTTCACTACCTTGGCCCAGATCCTGCCCGCCTCCTCAGGGTTGCCGGCTATGAAATCCATGGCCTTCTGCTTGGCCTTCAGGTAGCTCCGTAGCAATTCAGGTTGTTGTTTGATAGTGTCTACGGTGGTGGCCGTACACACATCCATCCAATTCTTTATATAGTCCCGCGCTCTCGCAATAACCCGGGCCTCTCCGGATAGCTCTGCCCTATGTTGAACAGCCCCGGAGCTCCAAGCCACGTCGATGACCCCGGTCTTGGCGGCGGTCCAAGTCTCAGGGGCACCTCCGGTCGCCACAATCTGCACGTCTACCTCGCTCATTCCTTCGGCCTTCAAGACCCCGAGCAAAGCCGTATGGGTCACGGACCCCGCGCGACTGATGCTCAGCTTTTTCCCCTTGATGTCCTTCATGCTCTTCAGCGGGGAGTTGACTGGTACCATCCAGACGACCACGATAACATTCATCCCCGAAGCGATAACGCGTACTGGCTCCCCTTGTTGAAAGGCTGTAAGTGCCGCCGACCAAGCGGCCTCCGCCACATGAAACCCTCCTGTAGTAACCGCCCGAATCGTGTCACCCCCGCCCGCAAACTCCGTCCATTCCGACTTGAGCCCCTCCTGCTCAAAGAAACCCTTGGCTAAGGCAATCTGGATGGGGGCCAAGGCCGGGAAAGAATTTAGTCCGGAGGCAGCACCCTTGAGGCCCGCCATCTGCTTTGGCCCTGCCGGTTGACACCCAAGGCCCGCGACAACGAGTAGCGCGCCGGTGGCGCCGCTCAGTTTCAAGAACGTGCGTCTATCCATTTCTCTCTGTGCCGTTTTCAGCAGGTCTTCCATGTTTCT
>JAUYGE010000141.1 GCA_030690705.1 Dehalococcoidia bacterium
AGGCCATCAGGGTATCGGGGACGCTCACCGCCACCCCTATCCTCTTGTCTCCTAAATCAAGGCCCAGGCTGCGCGTGGTTGGCCACCTCCGCGACAAAGATTACCTGATGTTATCTAACCACTATTGTCATTGCGAGCGAAGCGAAGCAATCCGGACCCCACCCCCGACGGATTGCTTCGGCACTTCGTGCCTCGCAATGACAAATTAAACAACCTCAAACTAGCGCCCCGACACCAGCTTCCTCACCAGCGCCAGCGCTTCGTCCAGCTTCTCCTTGTCCCGGCCCCCCGCCTGCCCCATCTCCGCCCGGCCACCACCACCGCCGCCTGCCACCCTGGCCACCTGCTTCAGTATGTTGCCGGCGTGGAACCCCTGGGCAATCAGGTCGGATGTCACCATGGCCAGGAAGTGGGGCTTGTCCTCGTGGACGGTCCCCAGCACCACGATGCCGCTCTTCAGCCGCTCGCGCACCATGTCCCCCACCTCGCGCAGGGCGGTCAGGCTGAGCCCGTTCACTCTGGCTGAGAGGACGTTCTTGCCGTCAATTGACTCCACCTGCTCCAGCAAGTTCTGGGCCACCCGCCGCGAGAGCTCCCTCTCCAGAATCTGCGTGCCTCTCCGCTCCGCCGCCAGCTCCTCCAGGAGGGCAGCCAGCTTCGCTGGCGTCTCCTCCGGCGGGGCCTGAAGCTGCCGGGCCACGTCGCCGAGCTCCGCGAAGCGCCTTTCCACCATCATCTCCATCTCCTTGCCCGCCACGGCCTCGATACGGCGCAGGCCGGCCCCGATGCTGGTCTCGCTGAGAATGTGGAACATGCCGATCTCGCCGGTGGCCCTGAGATGGGTGCCGCCGCAAAGCTCGGCGCTGACCGGAGGCTGTCCGATCTCAAGAAGCCGGACCCGCTCCCCGTATTTCTCGCCGAAGAGGGCGATGGCGCCTCGTTCCACGGCCTCTTGATAGGTAGTCTCCCTTACCGTGGCCGGCAGGTCCTGGCGTATCCAGCCGTTCACCAGACGCTGCGCCTCCAGAAGCTGCGTCTCGCTCAGCGCCTCCAGATGGGAGAAATCGAAGCGCAGGCGCTCGGGAGCGACCAGCGAGCCCTTCTGTCGCACATGGCCGCCCAGCACCCGGCGCAGGGCGGACTGGAGGAGATGCGTGGCGGTGTGATGCTGGGCGATGGCGGAGCGCCGCTCGGCGTCAATCTCTGCCGTGACCTTCTCCGCCAGCGAGATTACCCCCCGAGACATCTTGCCGCGGTGCACCACCAGGGTGGTACCGGCCCAGACGGCCTCGCTGACCTCCACCTTCCCCGATTTCCCCTCGATGGCGCCCGTATCGGTCACCTGCCCTCCCATCTCGGCGTAGAAAGGAGTCCGGTCCAGGACTATCTCCACCTCCTGCCCCTCCCGAGCCTCCTCGACGGTGTTGCCGTCTGTCCTCAGACTCACGATTCTGGCTTGAGTGCTCAGTTCCTCATAGCCGGTGAACTCAGTCGCCGGCAGGGCCTCCCCGGCGTAGTCCGAGATGGAACCGACCTTGAACTTGTGGGCCGCCCGCGCCCTCTCGCGCTGGCGAGCCATCTCCACCTCGAACCCCTCCCGGTCCACCGCCAGCCCCTGCTCCCTGGCTATCTCCTCGGTCAGCTCCACCGGAAAGCCATAGGTGTCGTGGAGATGGAAGACTTTATCTCCCGGCAGCACTTTCGTCGCCTCGGCCACCGTCAACTCCGCCATCATGCCTTCGAGCACTCCCAACCCGGTATCCAGCGCGCTGACGAACTTCGCCTCCTCGATTTCGATCACTCTGAGTATCAGGCCTCTGTTGTCCTTCAACTCCGGATAGATATCGGCCATCAGGTCGACCACGGTCCCGGCCACCTGGCCGAGGAACGGCCCCTCCAGGCCCAGCCTCCGCCCGAAGAGGGCGGTGCGGCGCAGCACCCGCCGCAGCACGTAACCCCGCCCCTCATTGCCGGGAATGACCCCGTCGGCGATGAGAAAGGTTATCCCGCGGCTGTGCTCCGCCACCACCCGGATGGCCGTGTCTGTCTTTTCATCCCCACCGTATTGCTTGCCCGTCATGCGGGACACCTGCTCCAAAAGGGGACGAAAGAGGTCGGTGTCGTAGACCGACTTCCCGCCCTGCATCACCACGGCCAGCCTCTCCAGCCCCATGCCCGTATCGATATTTGGTTTCGGGAGCAGCGTGCGTTTCCCTTCCCTGTCCTGGTCGTACTGGGTGAAGACCAGGTTCCAGATTTCCATGAAGCGCCCGCAGGAGCAGCCCGGCCGGCAATCGGCTTTCCCGCAGCCGTGCTCCGGCCCGAAGTCATAGTGAATCTCGCTGCATGGTCCGCAGGGGCCGGAATCGCCCGCCGGTCCCCAGAAATTGTCCTTCTCTCCCAGCCTGACGATGCGGTCGGCGGGGACCTTCATCTGCCTCCAGTAGCCAAATGCCTCGTCGTCGTCCAGGAAGATGCTGACCCACAGACGTTCGGCGGGTATGCCGAGGCGCCGGGTAACCAGCTCCCAGGCCCAGGCGATGGCCTCCTTCTTGAAGTAGTCGCCGACGCTGAAGTTGCCGAGCATCTCGAAGAAGGTGAGATGGCTGGAGTCGCCCACGCGGTCGATGTCGGTGGTGCGGAAGCACTTCTGGCACGAGGCGAGGCGGGGATTCGGCGGGGTCGCCAGGCCCAGAAAATAAGGCTTGATCTGCACCATGCCGGCGGTGGTCAGGAGCAGCGTCGGGTCTCCGTGTGGTATCAGGGAAGAGCCGGGCAGGACCGAATGCCCCTTTTCTTCAAAGAACCGGAGAAAGAGCGCCCTGAGTTGCTTGCTGTCCAAGATTATGTCCTTATCACCAAAATGTCATTCTGAGTCCCGATGTGTCGGGACGAAGAATCCGGACATAGGGAGAGACTCGCGGATTGTAGTTTAAGCCCCAATAGCTGTCAAACTGACGCTTCTGATGAAAGCGTCATTGCGAGGAGCATCACGACGAAGCAGTGTCAGCCTCCCTCCGTTGTCATTGCGAGGCACGCAGTGCCGAAGCAATCCGCCCCCGTATACTCTCCCCCCTGGAGGGGGAGTCCCGATTCACTTCGTTCATACGGGATTCCGTATGTCCCGATTCGTTTCACTTATACGGGATGCCGTATGAAATCGGCAAGTGTAACGAATCGGAAAGTTAGAGAGAGGGGGACTGATCACTCTCACCCTATCCCTCTCCCGTCAAGGGAGAGGGAACACCACGGATTGCTTCGCTTCGCTCGCAATGACACAAGGTGACGGCAGGCAACCTCCTGGGCATTTGACGCCCATGCCCAAGAGGCCCATAATCGGCGCGAGCCCTCCGCCATGAAACACGCCGACGGCGATTCCCGCTCGATCCCCGAAAAGGAAAGACCAGGCGGCCTCTCACCCGGCTGGAAGACGGCCATCGCCGGCACCGTCATGACCTTCGCCGGGGCGGGCACCTACTTCAGCTTCGGCGTCTTCGTCCCCTACCTGCTGCAGGACTTCGGCTGGACGAGGACCGAGATCTCGGGCGCCGCTTCCCTTCGCGCCGTGGTCACCGGCCTGCTCACGCCGGTGGTGGGAATCGCGGTGGACAGGTTCGGGACGCGAAAGGTGGCCCCCTTTTCCATTCTCTTCATCGGCCTGGGATACCTCTCACTGTTCTGGATGCACAGCCTCTGGCAGCTGTACCTGAGCGTAGGCGTGATATTGGGAGTAGGCTTGAGCGCCTCATATGTCCCGGTGGTGGCATTGCTCTTGCGCTTGTTCAGGGAACGGTCGGCACTCCCCGTCGGCCTCCTGGATAGCGGCCGGGGCATGGGACAGATATTCTTCTCCCCGTTCATCGGCTACATGATTGCCGACTTCGATTGGAGGCTCACCTTCGTCGCTCTGGGCCTCCTGGTCTGGATACTGGCGGTGCCTTTCCTCTTCTGGATAGCTCCGGAGCCGAAGGTTACGGAGAAAGCCCGAGCCGGGACCGCCACATCGCCTGCCGCCGTCACATCCCGGAGGGGCCATTCCTTGCGCGAAGCCCTCAGGTCGGGGAGGTTCTGGATAATACTGCTGGTCTACTTCATCAACTCCTTCGGCTTCATGATGGTCCTCTTCCATGTCGTCGCCTATGCGAGGGACAGACAGGTGCCCGAGCAGGCAGCGGCGTTGATTGTCACTGCCGCCGGCCTCTTCAGCGTCATCGGTGCGCTGCTGGCTGGAGGCCTGTCGCGTCGCATTGGCAACCGGGTCGCCCTGATGGCCGGCCTTGCAGTCCAGATCCCCGCCCTGCTGCTGCTCACCGGCGCCGGCACGGCGGTCCATTTCTATGCCACGGTGGCCCTGTTTGCGCTCGGCTATGGCGCCGTCTTCCCCCTCATGCCGACCATTGCGGGGGAGGTGTTCGGCACCCGGGCGGCGGGGGGACTCGTCGGCTCTCTGGGTATGTCCTTTACCCTGGGCATACTGCTGGGGCCCTTGTTCGCCGGCTACATCTACGATACCACCGGAAGCTACTCCCCGGCCTTCATCACCGCGGCCGCACTCATCTTCCTGCTGCTCTTCTGCCTGCTGCCGCTCAAGCAGTATCCGAAGGAAATGTAGGGTGGGTCAAGTCCGCATGGCGGACGGACCCACCGCGATCCCCATTCCCGACCCGGTGGGTTCGCGCACCAGCCCACCCAAGACCACGTCCTACTGGTGCGCTTAACCCACCCTACAGCTTCGGTCGGGGTGACAGCGCGGCGGGATGAGTGCGCGTCCGGTACTTGCGCGGGAGTGACAGTCTGTCTAACAACAATTCTTCCTCCCTCTCCGAAAGGAGTCTGACATCAACGACCCTCCCCAGCCAGTTTGACACATCACCTCGCGCCTCCTATAGTTCCCTATTCCACTCTTGGAGGTAATGCATGCAAGCTCTCGAAGGAATAAAAGTCCTCGACCTGGCCCGCATCGGCCCGGGGACCCTGGGCACGGCTCTTCTCGGGGACCTGGGAGCAGAGGTCATCAAGGTGGAGACGCCGCCCGAGGTCAAGGGAAGACAAAAGGGGCTTCGCTCCGCTCTGAGCGCCCTGGGCGATAAGCAGACCGAAGATGAGAGCGCCTATCTGTCCACCCAGCGGAACAAGAAGAGCATCGCCATAAACCTGGCCACCCCCGATGGCCAGGGTATCATTTACAAGCTGGCGGAGTGGGCCGACGTCGTCGTCGAGGCTTTCCGGCCGGGCGTCGCCCAGCGCCTTAAAATAGACTATCCAACCCTTTCGGCTGTCAACCCCCGTCTCATCTACTGCTCCATCACCAGCTACGGCCAGACAGGGCCCTACAGGAACTTCCCCGGCCACGATATCAACTTTCTCGGCATAGCCGGCGTCCTGGAGCTGATAGGTGAGAAGGACGGACCGCCCGTCGCGCCGTTGAACTCGCTGGCTTACTACACCGGCAGTCTCGCCGTGAACGGCATTCTAGCGGCCATCATCGCCCGCGAGAGAACGGGCAAGGGCCAGTTCATCGACCTCAGCCTGACGGATACGGCGATGAACCTCCTGAGCATGCTCGTCAGCAGGTATTTCCAGTCCGGGACAGTCCCCAAGCGGAAGGGAATAGTCTTCAATGGCGCTTATCCTTATCTCAACGTCTACGAAACTAAGGACCGGAGGTATATCACTATAGGCTGCATCGAGCCGTGGTTCTGGGAGAACCTCTGCCGCGCCATCGGTCACGAGGACTTCATCCCGTACAGGTATTCGATCGAGCACCTCTATCGGGAACCGGAAGACCCGAAGTGGCAGGAGATCTTCGCCTGCCTTCGCCAGGTATTCCTCACCCGGACAGCCGATGAATGGGTGGAACAGCTAAGGAAAATGGATATACCCATCACCAAGGTGCTTACCATAGAGGAAACGGTGAACGACCCTCAGATACGGGAGCGCGAGATGGTGCTGGAGCTGGACCACCCGAAGTACGGCAAGGTCAAGCAAATGGGCATGGTTATCAAGATGAGCGGCACCCCGGCGCAGGTCAGGAGCTTCGCGCCTGCTCTGGGAGAGCACACCGATGAAATCCTGAAGGGACTGGGCTACAACTCAAAGGTCATCGGCGACTGGCGGCGAGATGGGATAGTTTACTAGACTTGTCACGAAAATGGCCCCCGGTGGGCTGTCATTGCGAGCGAAGCGAAGCAATCTCAATAGCGCTGTGGTGAGATTGCTTCGGGGCTTTGCCCCTCGCAATGACGGCAACTGCGGTAGGACTATATTTTCATGCTTCGTGGTGCTGGCT
>JAUYGE010000143.1 GCA_030690705.1 Dehalococcoidia bacterium
TGCTGGCAGCATACCGGGAGGAGGGGGCCGCTGCCCTGGCGCATGGGAACCGCGGACGAGTGCCAGCCCATGCCCTTGCTGCTGAGGGGTGTAATTGCGCCCATCTTAGCGAACTCTTGGCCCAGCGCGAGGGGCTCGTGCTTTCTCGGTCATCGGTCTGGCGGGTGCTGACGGCAGCAGGGCTGAAAAGTCCCCGTAAGCGTCGTTCGCCGCAGCACCGTTGTCGGCGCCAGCGGATGCCCCAGGAAGGGATGCTGGTCCAACTGGATGGCAGCCCCCATGCCTGGCTGGGGGATCGGGGACCCAAGTTCACCCTGCTGCTTGCCGTGGACGATGCCACGGGCACAGTTCCCTGCGCGCTCTTCCGTGAGCAGGAGGATACGAAGGGCTACTTGCTCCTGCTTCAGGGGATGATCGTACGGTGGGGTATCCCGCTGGCGGTGTACACTGACCGCCATGCCGTTTTCCAGCACCAGCGCCCCGCGTCGGCAGAGGATGCCTCCGCCAGTGCCGGTGAGCCGACCCAGTTTGGGCGGGCGATGCGGGAACTTGGCGTAACCCAGGTGTTTGCCCACAGCCCTGAGGCGAAAGGGCGGGTGGAGCGGGCCAACGGCACCTTCCAGGACCGGCTAGTGGCGGAGCTGCGCTTGGCGGGTGCCTGCACGCTGACGGAGGCCACCCATGTCCTCGAGGCATTCCTGCCCCGCTTCAACCAGCGCTTCGGCGTGCCGGCCGCGGAGTCAGGGCTCGCCTATCGGCTGCCAGAGCCTGGGCTCGACGTAGACGGCGTGCTCTGTGTCAAGGAGCGGCGGATAGTGGCAAAGGACAACACGGTACAGTACCAAGGCCGCACCCTGCAACTCTTCCCCGGGACGGACCGGCTCAGCTACGCCAGGGCCCACGTCGAGGTCCAGGAACGTTTGGACGGGCGACTCTTGGTATGCTGCCAGGGTTGTATCCTCACTCCAGGGGAAGCACCTCCCCTGGCCA
Source organism: Dehalococcoidia bacterium (assembly GCA_030690705.1). GTDB lineage: Bacteria > Chloroflexota > Dehalococcoidia > JAENJB01 > JAENJB01 > JAENJB01. The sequence goes on from JAUYGE010000143.1 coordinate 991, forward strand.
CCACCCTCCGGTCTCGTGCCCCCGCGCCTGCGCGTCCCTCTCCAGTGCCCAAGGGTCAGGAAGGCCAGCGTGTGATAGGCAAGCTCACGCCCAACCCGATCTGGTACGAGGATACCGAGATGATGTTCCATCATCTGGAGCTGGTGAAGGTGGGGATGGAGCGGGCACGGCAGCAGGGAAAGCACATTGGGAGACCCTCGGTGACTGAGCGGCCAGGGTTTCCACAGCGATTCGAGGAAGCTCTGGAGC
>JAUYGE010000144.1 GCA_030690705.1 Dehalococcoidia bacterium
CGCCAGATGCCCCGCCTGTGGAGCGGGGTTTTTCCCCCCTGGATGAGGAGTTAAAGCTGGTACCGGGCAGGCTCTCCCCCAGCCTGGTGCAAGGCGTGCTTCGGCTGGGGACATGGATGCCCTTTGGCAGAGTGCCAGAGATGTTAGACTACTTCACCAAAGTCAAGGTGTTCGAGGCCGGCGTGCGTCGTACCACGGAGGGTGGCGGGCAAGCCTATGTGGAGGTGCAGACCGACCAAATGGAGGCCCTGGAGAAGGATACACCGGAGGCCCCGGCGGGGCCATCGGTGCAGCAGGTAAGCGTAGATGGGGCGTTTGTGCCACTGGTAGGTAAGGAATGGGCGGAGGTGAAGACCTTGGCTATTGGCAAGGTGGAGGCGCCTGTCTTGGAGAAGGGGGAATGGGTAGTGCATACCAAGGATCTCTCCTACTTCTCCCGGCTTGCGGACCACGAGACCTTTGCTCGCTTGGCTACCGTGGAGACCCATAGGCGGGGGGTGGAGAAAGCGGGGTTAGTGTGTGCGGTGGTGGATGGAGCAGATTGGATACAGGACTTCATCGATTTGCACCGTCCGGATGCAGTGAGGATCTTGGACTGGGCCCATGCTGCTGAGTATATGGTTAAGGCAGCCCAGGCCGTGTTTGGTGCGGGGACAGCACAGGCTTCCCAGTGGCTGGAGATACAGTTGCATGAGCTAAAGCACGGGGACCCGCAGACGGTATTGGGGAAACTGCGGGGCTTGCGGGATGACTTGGCTGCTCAAGGGGGAAGGGAAGAGGTCCTGAAGGTGGTGAGCACCAGCCTGGGGTATCTGGAGAAGAGGAAGGACCAGATACTGTACAGGGAGTTCCTGGCAGCGGGGTATCCCATAGGGAGCGGGGCCGTGGAGAGCGCCAATAAGCTGGTAGTGGAGGACCGGCTGAAGGGAGCCGGGATGCACTGGGCCAGGGCAAACGTTAATCCCATGGTGGCGTTGCGGACCATAGCCTGTAATGATAGGTGGGAGGAGGCTTGGCCCCAGATCAGGGAGAGGCTGACAGCGCAGGCTAAAGAACGCCCAGCAATGCGACGGGCCAAGCGTAGGAAAGCCGAAGTAGCTTCCATAGAAGCTAAAGGGTTGGCCTTAACCAAGGTAAGGCCAGCACCAAAGGCTCTGGCTGTTGTCGGGCCAAAGGTGAAGGATGGCCCCAACAGGGTGCAAGAAAGTTCTACCCCTCGGAAGCCTGCGGCTAATCACCCTTGGCGTCATATGTCCATTGGACGGGCACGCTTCCGACCCCATTCTAATACCAGCACAAAAATGTGACGGCCACCCCTGCCGCAATGCAGCATTCAGGGCCTGACGTCCCTCCGGTACGAGGAAATCGTGTATTTGGACGTTATCCCTTCCTCGGGCCTCTAACAGCGCGGGCCGGAGCACGCCGGCCACATAATCTGGGCAATCGTGTCAGGTGCTTCCGTAGAAGACGTGGGGTGCGTCCGAGGCCGAGCCGCTGGACGCTGGGACGCCTGCTTGCGCAACCTGCTGGGACTGCTCTGTGGCGTTGGGACGTGCTGCCCAGACCATCGCGCCGATGGTCATAATGACTAGTAGGGCTCCTCCGACCACGGTCATCCAGGGCTTCAGGTGGAACCGGTTCCGGGACGCGCTTGCACTTCGTCTCTTCTGGTGCTTCTTGGCTTGGCCCCGATTCTTGGCGTCTTTCGATGGGCTCAAAACACTATATCCTTTGTTCCAGATTGGACCATCATTATCACCCCATCACAGATTGGCCTCTTAACCAGGATGCCTCTTGAACATTAGGACATCATTAATCTCACTTTAGAGAATGCTTAGACTTTTCCCGGTGGACCCGTTGTACCTGGCCTGCCGGTCCCAGCTATTTCTTGCGGCCACGGCTCCTACGCTTGGCTTCTCAGACAAGGGATACCCAGCACTCCTCCAGCCGGCTGTACCTTCAACAACATTCATGAGACCGGCCAAGCCATGCCTCTCCAAGAGGCTAGAGGCGGTGCTGCTGCGGAACCCGTTTTCGCAGATTATTGCCAGGCTATCGGTTTGTGACATACTGAATGTTAATGGACCCCGGTAAATGCGCTTCGCCAAACTCGGCGGATGCTCGTATATCAACTACAATGGCGCCTTCCAACACCTCGGCCCAGGCTTCTGTAGGTCCAAATCCTGGAAGCTTGCATGATTGATCTGTTGTCATGAGTCTATTACCCTTCATTCGAGAGCTTGGAGATCCCAAATCGCCTTGATCGAGAAGCAGTCGTTTGCCGAGACCCAACAGGCGACCTCGTGCAAGGGCAGATCGGGACTAGCCAACTTAGTGTGTCTATCCATCACCTTTCCGAAGAACACCGTGGGATGATGATCTATCCTAGTAGCCTCCTTACTTAGGATGGCGCCGAAGTATTAGGTCAGTATTAAGGGCAGGTTAGAATTAGATTAGGATCAAGATCCTGAACGCGCCTATGTTTAATCGAACCCTAATCTTCCTTTAACCAGCGTCTAATGGTGCGGTGGTACTCTGGTCGTGGGACCAGAGTTTGGCAGCATTTGGAGGAGGGAATGAAGCAGTTTAGTGAGAAGGGGGTCTCCCGCAGGATTTTCTTGGACTATTCGATCAGGGCTCTGGGGGCCTTTATTACCGCCGCCGTTGGCGTGCCCATCATCGGCTACGTAATTTCGCCTGTTTTGGCCAAATCCAAGAAGGAGGAATGGGTTTCGCTTGGGCTAGTTGAGGATTTCAAGCCAGGACCGCCTCGGGCGGTCGAATTCACGGCTTTTGTTCGGGACGGGTGGATAGAGAGCAGCGCCAGACGAACAGTCTGGGTGACTACCCAGAACGGCAAGGACTTCACACTGTTCAATCCTCACTGTACGCACTTGGGATGCGCTGTCTACTGGGATGCCAACGACCAGAAGCTGAAAAGCCCTTGCCACGGAGGCGTGTTCGACCCCGTGGATGGGCGAGTGCTCGCCGGCCCGCCTCCTCGCCCACTCGATACCCTGCCAGTCAAAGTAGAAGGAGGCAATCTCTATTGCCAGTATATCGACTTCAGGCTGGGAGTGACGGACAAGGCTCCTATATAAAGGCCATTGCAGCGGGGCTCGGCAGAGGAGTTGGCACATGGCCAGATACGGACTACTGGTGGACTTAACCAAATGCGTGGGCTGCGCTTCCTGCAGCGTGGCCTGCCAGGCCCAGTGGGAACTCGATCCGGGGGAACGATGGCTCAGGATAGAGACTCGAGACGAAGGCACTTATCCATCTGTCAGCCAGAGATTCCTGCCAATCAATTGCATGCATTGTGATAACCCTCCCTGCGTGCGGGTATGCCCGACTGCTGCCATGTACAAGCGCAAGGATGGCATAGTCCTCATGTACGAGGACCGGTGTATTGGTTGCAAGTATTGCGTGGTAGCATGCCCTTACCAGGCGCGGGTCTGGAACGAGAGAAGGGGCAGCCCTGGCAAATGCCGCCTCTGCAACGTTCGAATCGAAAAGGGTGTGCTGCCGGCTTGCGTGCTGGCCTGCCCAGCGGGCGCACGTTACTTCGGCGACTTCGATGACCCAAACAGCGAAGTCTCTCGCCTGCTCGTGCTTAGAAAGGCCAGACCGCCCAGGCCGGACCTGCAGACCGGCCCCAACGTGTTTTACGTCAGGTGAAAGCAACGCCAGACTTAAGGAGGCAAAGTAGAAGAAATGGAATACGACTACGGCCTGTGGCCAATAGTTATGGTCAATGTCGCAGTATTCATCGTCTTTTCCCTGGGGTTCCTGAAGCCAAAGACGAAGCACGATTGGCACTCCTTTGGCGTGCTCTCCGCCTTCGTGTTGGCGCTCTTTACCGAGATGTATGGCTTCCCGTTGACCATTTATCTGGTTTCCGCGCTATTGGGTCGCTTCCCAAACGAACAGACCTTCTCTCACATGAGCGGCAATATATGGGCCAGTCTATTCCTCAGCCCCGAGTCGGGAGCGGTTTTTATGCTTCTGGGAGGTGTCCTGATCGCGGCAGGGGCCTGGCTAGTGTCCGTATCGTGGAAACGCATCCACGCTGCCCAGGGCGGACTGGTGACTCAAGGACCGTATGCCGTGATCCGGCATCCCCAATATGCCGGACTGGTGGTCGCAGTGATTGGCGCCCTGGTCCAATGGCCGACTCTGATCACGATGCTAATGGCGCCCGTTCTGGTAGCCATGTACTGGCGACTGGCGAAGCGGGAGGAACGGAATCTTGAGAAGCAGTTTGGTGATGGTTACCGCGCCTACCGGGAGCGAATACCTGCATTCCTGCCATCCCCGTCGTCCTCTTCAAGACGTGAGCAAGAATCCTAGGCTACCTGAGAGCTAATCCTTTATCAAATTGCTTGCGAACGTTCAGTCCTGGAATTGCACTGGTACTCTCTTATGAATTCACAGAGCGATAGAAGGGAATTGATGCGATCATGGCAAAGGGCATAGTCCTATACCACGGAGGCGGTGCAGATCGCAGGCCCAAACGTAGGGGCGGGGTGTGGAGAACTGGTTTACGCTGGATAGGTAATGGTCTTCTTGGGGCAGGTTTAGCCATTCTCCCGGCCACCGGTGGCTACTACGCTTACTCCTACTATTCATTGGGCCAGCTCGCGCAGGAACTCGATAGCGGCCCACCGGCAGCGTACACGACGGGGGTTTCGGCCGACCCGGAGAATATATCCCCAGCCTTAGCCAACTTCTTGTCCAGCTCCCCCGTTGGAACCGAAGCGCCGCCGCCCCGAGCCTCTACGCCTGACGAGGGTGTTGTCGGTGCTGTCCCACCGGCCGCGCCGTCAGGCGTTTACACTGCAACTCGCATTATCATCCCGAGCATAGAGGTGGACTCTAAGATAATCGAGACCGGCGTAGTTTTCGAGGACGGAGAATGGCAGTGGGAGCGACCCAAGAATGCCGTAGGGCATCTGGTGGGCACCGGTAACCCTGGTCAGCCAGGGAACATCGTTATGTCGGGCCACATCAGCAGCCCACAAAAAGGAGAAGGACAGGTCTTCAAACGCCTGCCCGATATCAAGCTGGGGGATGTGGTCGTTCTCTATTCGCCGGTTCGGGCCTTCGCTTATCAGGTAGCAGCCAAGAAGGTAGTCTTGCCCGCAGAGGTGAGCGTGCTTGATCCCACACCGGATGAGACTTTGACCTTAATCACTTGTGTTCCCGATTTAATATACTCTCACCGTCTAATAGTGACGGCCAAGAGGATCTCGTCTTCTTAAACCGTTCCATCCCTCCACGAGATAGCTGAATCCGTCGCTCTTGCCTAATCACAGGCGTAAATGTTCTTGCTTCTCTCGATGTTGTTCTTGGTCTCGCCGTGTCCACAATTCTA
>JAUYGE010000148.1 GCA_030690705.1 Dehalococcoidia bacterium
AGCCAGAATAGAGGATTCTCACGAAAATTGAACTTGTCCCGTTCGCCCTGAGCCTGTCGAAGGGCAACTTGGCAATGCCGTTCGTGGATTCGACAAGCTCACCACGAACGGCATTTTCAGCCTTCCTGGTGCCCCGATGCAATCGGGACATGAGGGCTCATCCCGTCATCAGGTCTTCGGCGATCCGGTTGGAAATCTCGCGCGAAATGATACCCTGATTGTAGTACTGGTGCTTGATGTCCTGGCTGGCGCTGCTCAGACGAATACTCTTCAGCGCATTAAGAACGACCTGCTGCTGTGACTGCAGGCCGAGGTAGACCATGTTGATATCCCACATGGGGCGCTTGCTGGCCCACCAGAACTGGCAGCTATGCTGCGCCTCATCCATCAGGGCACGGGCGATCTGGGCATGCTGCCGGCTCGGCGGGTTGTCCGCAGCCTTCAGCGCCGCCTTCACCATGTCGAGACAGATCTCCAGGTGCTCCCACTGGAGGTGATGGATGGGGTTCTTCGGGTCTTTCCAGAGAGGATAGAAGTTGCGCGCCTTGATATCCTCCGCGGAAGTACTCCACGATGACGGAATCGGCTCTATCCTGGGGCCGAGGGGGAACAACTCCAGCAACTGACTGATAGTCACCACCTGGATATCGGCGGAGGAGGGTTCTTTCTGGAGCTCGAAGAGAGCCTTGTGCTGCGCTGCCAGAGGCTGCCGCTGCTTGAGATCCTTGTATGAGCTTTCCGGAGGGGCGATAGACTCGTAGACCTTGGCCAGGAAGAGATTCTGCCAGTTCTGGATATGATGGCCGAAAGTCTCCGCGTCCATGGCGGTAATCACGTAGATGTCCGAACCATCCTTACGCAACTGGCGCAGGTGGTCCAGGAAGCCCTGCCCGTCAATGCTCGAAAAGCTTATCTTGTTGCTCAAGATATCATCGCGGAAGAGCACCGCTATCCTCTCCTCCTCGAAACCGGCCTCATAGACGATATCCATGGGCCAGGCCGCCGGGCAGGCCACCCCGCTGAGCAGCATCCAATCGTGCCTGGAGGCGATGACGGGCTCGAGCACTTCCTTGCTGTAGCACAGCTCGGGAGGGAAGAAACCCCTCGGCCGGTATGCTTCTCCGAAGTGGTGACGGTTGGCCAGATGGTTGCGCCGGATCTGCCTTTCTGTTTCCTCCAGAGGCATGAGCGGCAGAATAGAGTGATACTTGGCGGAACCGGTAAACTCCACCTGACCCCTCTCCGCCAGTCGGCGCAGCCCCTTGATGACATCCGTGTAACCGCACTCAGCCAACTGCTCGGTGAGCACGGCGCAGATGTTAACGGTCACCTTGGCATTGGGGTTTTCCTCAAAGACCTCGATCAGCGGACGGTAGGCCTCGTCGCAGACCTTTCTCAACACGGCAGGTATCTGCGTCGGCGGCTGGTAGAAATGCAACAGAGGGGCCCAGTATATCATTCGAAGTTACCCGGACGGCATCCTTTCATGATAGAGCATTACACACGGTGCCGTCGCGGCTTCTTCTTCTCCACCGAAGCGCCGCTGGGAATAAAATCGGATGGGAAATCCCCCTTATCTACCAAGCACCCCACCCTGACATTGCGACCGATCCTCTCCCCATCGGGTATCTTGCTGCCCTTGCCGACAAGGGTGATGCCTGAATTAAGATATTCAGGTTCCTTACTATTGGGGGTATAGTCCTCCCCAAAACCTATATGGCACCCCTGTCCCACAGAGACCTCTTTGTCAATGATCGAGCGATGAATCAGTGCGCCTTTCCCTATAGTAGTATCCGAAAAAACGATGGAGTCAGCCACGACAGCATCATCTTCGACAAAGACTCTGTCGGAGATTACCGAGTTGACCACACGTCCGTTGATGATGGAGCCATTACATATCAGGCTGCGGCTTACCTGGGCATGAGGCCCCAGCTTCACCGGGGGCGGGTTCCGCGGGAAGGTGAAGACCTTGGTCTCCAGCCCGTATAGATTCAGTGGGGGAAGGTCAACAATCAGGTCCATGTTCGCCTGCCAGTAGGCTTCTACCGTGCCGACATCACGCCAGTAATCATTGAACTTGTATCCCACCACCTTGTGTTCCTTCAGTATGTGAGGCATAATGTCACGGCCGAAATCATGCCCCGAACCCTCTTCTGCTGCATCCCGTTCAAGACACTCGACAAGGATTTCCTTGTTGAATACGTAGATACCCATGGAGGCCAGAGTGCTGGCTGGATCTTTCGGCTTCTCCTGGAAGCCCGTTATGCTGTGGCTGACGTCCCAAGTGACCAGCCCGAACTGGCTGGCCACCTCCAGGGGCACCTCCACCAGCCCGACGGTTACCTCAGCCCTTTTCATCCGGTGGTAGCGCAATATGTCGTTGTAGTCCATCAAGTAGACATGGTCGCCTGCCAGGATGAGCACCTCGTCCACCTTCCCCTCGTCCACCACGGAGAGGTTCTGGAAGACGGCATCCGCCGTCCCCTTGTACCAGCCATGGCCGTCCCGGCTCAGGTAGGGATGTAGCATTCGGATCCTGCCGGCGGCGGCGGTCTGCTCCCACCGCTGCTCGCTACCCAGGATGTGCTCCGCCAGGGACCGGGGACGGTACTGGGTGAGGACCGCTATGTGATGAATGCCTGAGTTGACGCAGTTGCTTATAGTGAAGTCTATGACGCGGTACAAGCCGCCGAAAGGCACAGCAGGCTTGCTCCGCTCCTCAGTCAGCACGCTGAGCCTTTCGCCGCTGCCACCGGCCAGAATCATAGCCATTACCTTGTCCATCGCCGTTACCCCACGCTAGATTGCCGCTCAACGCCCAAACCGGAAACTATTTTAAGCCAAACCACTTAGTTTGTCGAGAAAGGAGCGGAGTACCGGCCCTTGATTTGCCGCCTCGATAGTGCTATGCTAAGCTCAATTGAACAGGGCGATGAGGCTCGCCCAGGACTTTTCATAGATTCCTGAACCGCCCTCATCAGGCTGATAGCTTCTACTGGCACAACGCCAGTAGAAGCTTTTTTTATACGTAGGAAGATGTAAAGGGCAGATATGGAAGAGGCAATCTCGCAACCAACCAAGGAGCTATCCTTTATCTCCCTGGAAGACGCTCTGCAGCAGAGCCGCTGTCCCATCTGCCGTGTGGTCCGGGAGCATGAGGAGGGGCGCATCTGGATCCTGCTCTACGAGCAAACCGCGGATGTCCCCTTGAGGGAACTATTCGACAGGAGTTTAGGCTTCTGCCAGTATCATGCGTACCTGACGATATCAATTGTTCGCGAGCGGGAGCTGATGACTGGAAGCAGCGTGGCGCGTATGTACGAGACGGTGGTGGCATTTTACCGGCAAGCGGTTCAGGAACTCCTCAAAACCAAACAAGCCACGAGGGCATTCCGTCATGGCAGAGACCCCTTGGGGAGGTTGGCGACGGGGGAATGCCTGGTCTGCCAGGCGAGGCATAAGACCCTTCTCGCCGAAGTCAACGCTCTGCTCCGGATGCTCCGCTACGAGGAGTACCGTTCAGCCTATGCCAAGTCGGACGGCCTCTGCAACCCTGACCTCGCCCGGGCAATTATGAAAGCAAGCCCCGAAACCGTGCAGTTCCTGCTAGAAGACCATGAGCGCAGGATAGAGACCCTGGAAAAGAGACTTGTCGAGCTGCAGAGGAAGCAAAGCTACGATGTCGATGAGGCGGTGACAACCGAAGAACAGGGCTCTTCGCGGGAAGCCGTCTGGCGTTTCACGGGCGTTTCGTGGGGGGAGCTGCTGACAAAGCGGAGATGAGTGAAAGCATCACCCCTCTAGTGATGGGGACGATCGTCTTTGTTGCCAGCCTCGTGTCGCTCAGACTCGGGCTGTCGGTAGCCATTATCGAGATTGTCCTGGGAGCCATTGGCGGCGCCCTGGGCCTGCACGCGCAGGACTGGATGGTCTACCTGGCCAGCTTTGGCGGCATAACTCTTACGTTTCTCGCCGGCACCGAAATCGACACCGCGCTGATGAAGGAGAAGTTCAAGGAGAGCTTCCTCATCGGCTTCTTATCTTTTCTGGCTCCTTTTGCCGCCGTGGCGGCGTACACCTACTTCATAGCCGGCTGGAGTGTGCAGGCATCATTGCTGGCCGGCATTGCTCTCTCCACCACCTCTTTGGCCGTAGTCTATTCCGTGCTGGTTGAGACCGGTCTGGCGAAGACCCACGTCGGCAAGCTGCTTATGTCCTCCACATTCATTACGGACATGGGCACCGCGCTGGCCCTGAGCGTCCTCTTTGTGAGACCGACCTGGTATACGCTTGTCTTTATCGTAGTCTCCATTGTGGTGATAGTCTTCGCCACCAGGTTCTCCCATATCGTATTCGACAATCCGCGATTGAAGAACAAAGTGATTGAACCTGAGATCAAATACGTAGTCC
>JAUYGE010000154.1 GCA_030690705.1 Dehalococcoidia bacterium
CCTCCAAACCCAGGAGCAAGTGACCCTTGATCATCTCCTTTGCCTTATTGAGCTCAGCCTCCGGCAGCGGCTCCCTGAGCCGTGCCAGCTCGTCCAGGACGGCCAGGAGCGCATCTTCCACGCGGGACGGATCCACCCCCGCATAGACAATCATGGCGCCGGAATCGAGAAAGCGGCTGATGTAGCTGTGAACATCGTAGGCGAGTCCCCTTTTTTCGCGCACTCCGACGAACAGCCGACTGCTCATACCCTCCCCCAACGCCACATTGACCAGGTCGAGAACAAACCGGTCCGGGTCAACGGCCGATAGGCCGCGCACCGCCAGCGCCAGGTGGACCTGTTCGGTGTCGCGATACTCGAGGTGGAAACGGGGCGCCTCCTGCTGGTTCCGGGCTGCGGTCCCGTCTCTCTTGCCTTCACCTCCCCAATGAGCGAAGCCGTCGGTCAGTTGACTCACCACCTCCGCATGCTCTACGTTTCCGGCAACACTTACCACTGCATTATCGGCGGTGTAGTGACTCTTCCAATAACCCGCCATTGTCTCGATGCTGAGAGAGCGCACTGTATCCACGCTCCCGGCGATATCCCGTCCGAGGGGTTGGTCGGGCCAGATGAGTTCGTCGATAAGCAGGTCCACCCTCTGCTGCGGAGAGTCGTTGGTCATCTTGATTTCTTCGAGAATGACCTGTCGCTCCTTCTCCACATCGTCCCGAGCTAAAAGTGGATGCTGCACCATATCGCTCAACACATCCAGCGCCAGAGGAAAGTTGGAGCGGGCCACTTTGCTCCAGTAGACCGTCGATTCCTTGTCCGTCCCACCGTTGATAATGCCTCCAACCCGCTCGATGGTCTCGCACAACTCCGTGCTGCTGGGGCGCCGCTCCGTCCCTTTGAAGCACAGATGCTCCACGAAATGGGAGATGCCGGCCTCGCCGTCCCTTTCGTAGCGGGGGGCAGCCCTGAGACAGACCATCATAGAGACCGAGCGGGTGTGGGGCATAGGGGAGGTGAACACCCGCAAGCCGTTGGAGAGTATGCTCTTCTCATGCATAACTACTACTCACTGCGCAGCCCATTCTAGGAGTCTGGAGTCCTGCCGTCAACCTCGCTCCTGTCATTGCGAGGAGCCAGAGGCGACGAAGCAATCCGTAAGCCGATAGGCAGAAGGGACGGATTGCTTCGCCCTCCCGACCCGTCGGGGATGGCTCGCAATGACAAAGGGGCTAATGATATACTACTCAGGTTCTTATGGAATACGAACTAGTCATTGGTCTTGAGGTCCACGCCCAGCTACTGACTCAGAGCAAGATGTTCTGCGCTTGCAGCGCCGACTATGCCAGCGCTCTGCCGAACACCCACGTGTGCCCTGTTTGCCTGGGGATGCCGGGCGTGTTGCCAACCATTAACAGGAAGGCGGTCGAATACACGGTCATGACCGCTCTGGCCCTCAACTGCAGCATCCCCGAGGCCAGCAAGTTTGACCGGAAGAACTATCCCTATCCGGACCTGATGAAGGGGTATCAGATATCTCAGTATGACGCTCCCCTCAGCCACGATGGCTGGCTCGACATCGAAACCGACGGCCAGGTCAAGCGGAAGGGTATCATCCGCGTGCATCTTGAGGAGGATACCGCCAAGCTCGTCCACCGCACCAGTGAGGCGGGAGAGTCCTGCAGTCTCGTGGATGCGAACCGGGCGGGGGTGCCATTGATGGAGATTGTCGGCCAACCAGACCTCCGGTTCCCCGAAGAAGCCCGCCAGTATCTCATCAAGTTGCGCACCATCCTCCGCTATCTCGGCGTTTCCACCGGTAACATGGAGGAGGGCAGTTTCCGTTGCGACGCCAATATCAGCATCAGGCCGGCGGGAAGCGACGTCCTCATGCCGAAGGTCGAAGTGAAGAACATGAACAGCTTCAAGGCCGTCTTCCAGGCTCTCGAGTACGAGGCGGGACGCCAGAAGAAGCTCGTTGGCGATGGAGGCAGGACGGTCCAGGAGACGCGCGGTTGGGACGACCAGCGGGGGGTTACGGTGAGCCAGCGCAGCAAAGAGCAGGCGCACGATTACCGGTATTTCCCTGAGCCGGACCTGCCTCCGTTGCTCTTGCGCTCCGGCTGGGTGTCAGATCTCCGAGACCGGTTGCCGGAACTGCCGGATGCCATGCGCCAGCGGCTTGTGGAGCAGTATGGCCTCTCTTCTTACGACGCCCGGTTGCTAACCTCCTCGAAGGCCCTCGCTGTCTTCTTCGAAGAATGCCTGTCGGCGGACGGACCAGGTCGTCCGATTGAGGAACTCCGCAGAAGGGCCAAATCAGTGGCCAACTGGCTCAACGGCGACTTCAGCCGTCTGCTCAATGCGGCCGGTCTGGAGATTGACTCCCAGAAGGTCACCTCGCGGCAGCTGACGGAGTTCGTGAGCCTGATGGACAAGGGGGCGATAACGGGGCCAGCCGCCAAGCAGGTGTTCGATGAGATGTTCGCTACTGGCAGGAATGCCGCCGAAATAATAGCCGAGAAGGGGCTGGCGCTTCTTGACAACGTGGACGAGGTCAAGCGAATAGTCGGGGAAGTCATCGCCGCCAACACACAGGCCGTGGTGGACCTTAAAGCCGGAAAGCAACAGATACTGACGTTCCTTGTCGGGCAGGTGATGAGAGCCTCCCGTGGACGTGCCAGTCCCCAGCAGGTGAAGGAATTTCTTCAAGAAGAGTTAGGAGTGAAGTAGAGTGTCAACAACATCCTACCTATATGTAGCTCAGATCATCGTGGCTGCTGCCTTGATTGGGGCCGTCCTCCTGCAGGTTCGTGGAGGAGGGCTGGGAGGGATCTTCGGCCAGGCCGACACAGTCTTCCGGACCAGGCGTGGGCTGGAGAAGACACTCCTGCAGCTCACCGTTGTCCTCGTCGTGCTCTTTGTTGTCCTGGCCATCCTTACCGTGCGCCTCAGCTCCTGAAGACCAGGGGAGGCGTACACATGAAGTCCCATATCATCACCCTGACCACCGACTTCGGCCTTGATGACGCCTGCGTGGCCGTCATCAAGGCCGTTATCCTGGGTATCAATCCTCAGGCCAGCATCATCGACCTGTGCCATACCATCCAGCCCTTCAATGTCCGGCAGGCCGCTTTTCTGCTGGGCATAAGCCACTCCTATTTTCCACCGGGCGCCATCCACCTGGCCGTCGTTGACCCAGGGGTAGGCAGCCAGCGGCGGGCCATCCTGATCTCTACCCCGTCCGCCTTCCTTCTCGGACCGGACAACGGCGTGTTCTCCTACGTTACGGGCCACGCTTCGCGTTCCAGGAGCCGGACCGGATCGCCCGCAACTCTCAGCCCGGGCTGCCAGGCCTTCGTCCTGAAGAATCCCCGCTACTGGCGTACCACCGTGAGCGCTACCTTTCACGGCCGGGATATCTTCGCTCCTGTGGCGGCTCATCTTTCCCTGGGTGTCCCGCCTGACGAGATGGGGGAAGCCGTCCCCTCGCTTGTCACCCTGCCAGGGCTCGGCCCTCGCCGCAGAAAAGGGATGCTGGTTGGTCAGGTGGTCCATGTCGACCGCTTCGGCAACCTCATCACTGACATTCAAGAGGCCGACCTGGGTGACGGGGATGTGGAGGTTGGGATTGGGGCGCAGTCTATCAGGGGCCTGAGTCGCTACTATGCGCAGGGCAGCGGGCTCATGGCTCTCATTGGCAGTAGCGGCTATCTGGAGATAGCTTCAAGGGAGGCTAACGCCTCTCTTCTGCTGGGTGTGGCGGTGGGGGAGGAGGTCCTGGTAACGGGTCTCAAGGGTAGCCGTGGCAGGAGGTCCTAGCCTCGCGGATGAGCGGACTCGTCTTGTATCGTTGCCTTCGGCGCGTATCGCCACTTGGTCTCCTCCGCGCTATCCTCGAGGACCACTCCCAGCTTGCTGAGGGAATCGCGGACTGTATCCGCCAGGGACCACTGTTTCTGC